>NZ_JBAJJM010000002.1:0-157390 GCF_036880405.1 Mannheimia indoligenes
ATCCTAGTACCCCAGCCATATCTCCCTATTCTTTTTTTAATTTCTGTACTGTATGGTTAATTCAGGGCATAATGTAAGCTATTATTAATTTTCAATAAGTAATTAAAATGAAAAAATTTGTTGTGTTAATTTCAGGTAATGGCTCAAATCTCCAAGCGATTATTGATCGTCAAAAATCAGTTAATGCAAGCGGTCAAATTTGTGGTGTAATTTGCAATAAAGCTGATGCGTATGGCTTAGTTAGAGCTAAACAAGAAGGCATTCCAACCTTTGTATTCTCTCGTAAAGATTATGAAAGTAATTTAGCAATGGATTTGGCTATTGCTGAACAAATTGAAAAATTAGGTGCAGAATTAATCGTGCTTGCAGGTTATATGAAGATTTTAACGCCTGAATTTACCCAACGTTTTGAGGGAAAAATTCTAAATATTCATCCTTCATTATTACCAAAATATCCAGGATTAAACACTTACCAAAGAGCGATGGAAGCAGGTGATTCTGAACACGGAACAACTATTCATTTTGTAAATGAAGAAGTTGATGCAGGAGCGATTGTGCTACAAGCAAAAGTGCCTATTTACCCTGATGATGAAGTTGAAGATGTGATGGCTCGTGTTGTTGAACAAGAGCATCAATATTATCCATTAGTTGTTGAGTGGTTTTGCTCAGGGCGTTTAGTTGCCAAAAATAGAAAAGCATATTTAGATGGGAAAGAACTGTCTGCTACAGGGTATGCAGAAGAGTAATTGCATTACCATAAAAAAAGAAGCTGCAATTGCAGCTTCTTTTTTATAGCGTTATTTACAAATTAGAGGCTAAAATTAACCGCTTGGTATAGGCTTGTTGTGGGGTTTCGAAGATCTGCTGTACAGAGCCACTTTCCACAATATCGCCTTGACTCATTACAATCACTCGATCGCTTAATGCTTTAATTACCGCTAAATCGTGGCTGATAAATATATAACTTAAGCCATATTTTTTCTGTAATCGATTGAGCAATTCAATCACGGTAATTTGTGTTGAGCGGTCAAGTGCAGAGGTTGGCTCATCTAAAAGCACAAATTTTGGTTCTAAAATGATTGCTCTTGCAATCGCAATACGCTGACGTTGTCCGCCTGAAAATTCGTGCGGATAGCGATTGATCATTGCAGGATTTAAGTTTACTTCTTCCAAAATTTTCATCACTTTTTCACGGCGTTCTGCTTTGCTCATCTGAGGGTAATGCACAGTTAAACCTTCTGCGATGATTTCGCCTACCGTTAAACGTGGAGAAAGAGAGTTAAATGGATCTTGGAATACCATTTGCATATCTCTTTTTAATGCTTTCTGCTCAGATTTACTTAGTTTTGTCATATCTTGGTCAGCAAAAGTGATGTTGCCACGATAGTCTAAAATCTGCATAATCGCACGCCCAAGTGTTGATTTTCCTGAGCCGGATTCTCCTACAATTCCTAGTGTTTCGCCTGTTTTAAGGTGTAGTGAAATATCTTTTAAGGCATTAAATACTTTTTTCGGTTTGCCAAATAGCGAGCGTTTTAAAATATAGTCTACCTCAATATTATCTGCCTTAATTAAGGTTGGAGCATTGAGTGGCAATTCACCTTTTAAGTTATTTGGAATAGGGGTTAATAGCTCAACAGTGTAAGGATGCTGAGGGTTGGTAAAGACCGTTTCCGTTTCACCACGCTCAATAATTTCCCCATTTTGCATTACACAAACCATATCACTATATTTATGCACTAAGCGTAGATCGTGAGAAATTAAGATAATCGCCATTCCCATTTCACTTTGTAGATCGTGCATTAAATCAAGAATTTCTGCTTGGGTCGTTACGTCTAACGCTGTTGTTGGCTCATCAGCAATTAATAAATCCGGTTTATTGATAATTGCCATCGCAATCATAATACGCTGTAACTGACCGCCTGAGAACTCGTGCGGATAACAAACCATTTTCTTTTCGGCATCTGGAATTTTTACTTTCTGTAAAGTTTCCAATACCAATTTTTCGGCTTGAGCATTGGTAATTTGTGGATTATGCGTTTGGATTGCCTCTGCTACTTGTTTACCAATCGGCATATAAGGATTGAGCGAGGTCATCGGCTCTTGGAAAATCATACCAATACGATCGCCTCGAATAGCCTGCATTTCTTTTTCAGAAAGAGTTAATAGATTTTGCTCTTCAAATATAATCGTAGAATTTTCGCCAAATTTAACGATATTTTTTGGCAATAATTGCATAATCGCCATTGAGGTAACGGATTTACCTGAACCAGATTCCCCAACAATGGCAAGTGTTTGTCCTTTCTCAATCGAAAAAGAGACATTACGAACTGCGTGAACTAATTCTTCGTCCGTTTTTAAATAAACATCGAGATTATTTACTTCTAATAATTTCATCTTAAACCTCTATTTATCTTTTGGATCGAGTGCATCACGCAAGCCATCACCAATAAAGTTAAAGCAAAATAGCGTTAAACATAAGAAAAATGCAGGGAATGCGAGCAACCAAGGGGAAGTTTCCATCTGTGCTGCACCATCGCTTAATAATGCTCCCCAGCTACTCATCGGCTCTTGTGTACCGAGCCCTAAGAAGCTTAAGAAAGATTCAAATAAAATCAGAGAGGGTACTTCAAGGGAAGCATAAACTACTACTAAGCCTAAAACGTTTGGCACAATGTGTCGCCAAATAATTTGGCGGCGAGAAACACCGCATACAATCGCAGCTTCCACAAACTCTTTATTTTTAAGTGAAAGGGTTTGTCCTCGCACAATACGGGCAAGGTTGAGCCACGCCACCATTCCGATTGCGATAAAAATCAAGAAAATATTTTGTCCGAAGAAGGTAACAAGTAAAATAACAAAGAACATAAATGGGAATGAGCTTAAAATTTCTAAAAAACGCATCATTACCATATCCACTTTGCCACCGAAGTAGCCGGAAATTGCACCGTAGATTGTGCCGATAAGCACGGCAATTAATGCACCGGCAATGCCTACCATTAATGAGATACGTCCACCCATCGCAACACGCACCAGCAAATCACGCCCTGATGAATCTGTACCAAAATAGTGTTGAGACTCAAAATCCGGTGGAATACCCATCATATTCCAATCGGTATCTTCATAGCTAAACGGCATTAGCATTGGGGCAAAGATAATAAAAAGGATAATACAGCAAAGAATAATCAAGCTTGCCACAGCCGCTTTGTTTCGGAAAAAACGGCGGCGGGCATCTTGCCATAAACTTCTGCCTTGAATCGTTGAGGTAACATCAACAAGCGGTTGTTTTTTATCAGAATTTTGCATTTCCGCTCCTACTTATGAATAACGAATTTTCGGGTCGATTACCGCATATAAAATATCGACAATCGCATTAAATAAAATAGTTAATGTGCCAACTAAAATGGTAAGACTTAGCACTAAAGAATAATCACGGTTTAACGCACCGTTCACGAAAAGCTGCCCAATACCCGGTAAGCCAAATACGCTTTCAATTACCATTGAACCTGTAATAATTCCTACAAAGGCTGGACCCAAATAAGTAATCACAGGCAGTAAAGCAGGGCGTAAAGCGTGTTTGAAGATAATTTTACTCATCGGTAAGCCTTTCGCTTTAGCGGTACGAATGAAGTTTGAATGTAACACTTCAATCATTGAGCCTCGTGTGATACGGGCAATCCCAGCAACATAGCTGATGGTTAAAGAAAGAACAGGTAGTACCATATAATAGATCTGACCACCATTCCAGCCGCCGGCAGGTAACCATTTGAGATAAATAGCAAAGACGAGAACCAAAAGTGGAGCGAATACAAAGCTTGGCATAATGATCCCGGTCATTGAAAAGCCCATCACCCAATAATCCCATTTACTGTTTTGCTTAAGGGCAGCAACTGTTCCTGCCGTTAAGCCAATAATGACAGCAAAAATAAAAGCAGTAATGCCTAGTTTTATCGAAACAGGAAATGCAGAGGCAATCAAACTGTTTACGGTTTGATCTTTATATTTAAATGAAGGACCAAAATCCCCTTTCGAGAGATTTTCCATATAAAGAAAATACTGTTTATAAAGTGGCTCATTCAGATGATATTTGGCTTCAATATTTGCCATTACTTCTGGTGGATAAGCTTTTTCACTGGTAAACGGGCTGCCGGGAGCAAGCCGCATCAGGAAAAAAGAAAAGGTAATGAGGATAAATAGGGTTGGAATCGCCTCAAGAAGACGTTTAAAAATAAACTTCAGCATAAGTACCACTCTTTTTAGTTATATTGGTAGGCAATTAATAGCGTAAATTAAAGGTTTTGTAAAGATATTGATTAGTTATAGTTATTTTTGTGATCAAATATAATTTACAAGCGGTTATTTTTTGTTGAAGTTTTGCAAGCTTATTAAACAAAAGTAGTACAATTTGCTATCTATCTAGTAAAAGTTAAGTTAAAGTAAAAGCCTTTATATCTAAAAGGAAAATACGATGTCTGAAAATCTTGAAAATAAGATAGAAAATCGCCGCCCGTTAAGTTCTCGCAACAATAAATGGCTTGCAGGGTTTGCGGCTTGGCTTGCCCGTAAAAGCTTCCCAACACCTAATCAAATTTCGTGTTTAAGTATGTTGTTTGCGTTATTTGGGGCAGCCGCTTTATTTTTTAGCCAATCGATTTCAGCACTGATTTTCTGTGCTTTGATGGTGCAACTGCGTCTGTTGTGTAATTTGTTTGATGGAATGGTAGCAGTAGAAGGCGGAAAGAAAACCGCAAATGGAGCAATTTTTAATGAATTTCCAGACAGGGTAGCAGACAGTTTATTTTTAATTGCATTAGGCTATGCTACACCATTTTTCTGGTTAGGCTGGCTGGCAGCATTGTTGGCGGCTTTAACTGCCTATATTCGTATCTTTGGTGGAAGTTTAGGTTTATCGCAACGTTTTCAAGGTCCGATGGCAAAACAACAAAGAATGGCAGCAATCACGGTGGGTTGTTTGCTTGCTGCGGTAGAAATCTATTTTAATTTAACCGCTTATACACTTTCTGCAACCTTAATTATTATCACACTTGGCACAGCTTATACTTGCTATGTTCGTACAATGGCGATTTCAGCCGAACTTAATTCTTTGGAGAAACAGAATGAAAAGGTTACTCGCTAAATTTATTGACCATATTATTTGCTTTTTTGCCTCTTTTATTACAGGTGTTCGTCCTCAACAATTAACTGAAAATAGCGTACCGACGGTTTATTACGCAAACCATCATAGCCACGGTGATTTTATCTTAGTTTGGATTTCATTACCGCAACATTTACGCCTAAAAACCCGACCTGTTGCGGGGGCGGATTATTGGCAGAAAGGAGCTATTCGCCGTTTTATTGCGAATGCTGTTTTTAATGTATTGTTGGTAGAACGTAACAGTGATAATCCGCAACTTGCGATTGAAAATATGGCTAACCGGCTTTCAACAGGCGAAAATCTGATTATTTTCCCGGAAGGTACACGTAATTTAAGTGAAGAAGTACTACAACCTTTTAAAAGTGGGATTTATCATCTCGCCAAACAACAAGCTAATATTCAATTTGTACCGGTCTGGATTGATAATATGAAACAAGTTTTACCAAAAGGAGCAATTTTGCCTATTCCGCTAATGTGCCAAGTTCGTTTTGGTGAAGCAATTTCATTGCAGGAAGGTGAAGAAAAAGCCGATTTTATCGAACGCACACGCCAAGCGTTGCTTGCTCTTTCCCCAACGCATAAAACGCATAAGGAGTAAATAATGACAATAAGTACAATTTTTCTCTCTTTTTTCGGGATTTTAGTTTTGGCATCATTAATTGGCTTTGTGCTTAAAAAACGTAAAAGCAATACGAATACCATTGAGAATTTAAATGCTCGTATCTATGCCTGGTGGGTAATGCTTTTTGTGTTGTTATTCGCTTTTGCATTCGGGCAAAACGGCACAATTTTGCTCTTTTTCCTTATCTCTTTTGCTGCATTGCGAGAGTTTATGACGCTGGTCTATCAAGATAGGCACGACTATTACGCCTTAGTAGTCTGTTTCTATTTACTACTACCGCTACAATACTATTTTGTGTGGACAGAATGGTATGGAATGTTCTCTATTTTTATTCCTGTTTATGGCTTTTTATTATTGCCGATTGTAGGGAGCTTAACAGGCAAAACCGAGCATTTTTTAGGGCGTTCAGCCAAAATTCAATGGGCGGCGATGATCAGCATTTTCTGTCTTTCCCACGTTCCGGCATTGCTTACCTTAAATGTTCAAGGATTAGATAAAAATCAAAATATCCAACTGCTGATTTTCTTAATTGCAATTGTTCAATTAAGTGATGTATTGCAGTACATTTGGGGCAAATTAGTCGGTAAACGTAAAATTATGCCAAGTCTATCGCCATCTAAAACAGTTGCCGGCACAGTAGGTGGTATTTTAAGTGCAACTGCTATTGCAATCTTGCTTGCTCCTATTACACCATTCTCAACGTTACAAGCAGGTGTTATTGGTTTTGTGACTTGTTTAATGGGCTTTTTTGGCGGATTGGTGATGTCTGCAATTAAACGAGATTATGGCGTAAAAGATTGGGGCAGAATGATTAAAGGACACGGCGGAATGTTAGATAGAGTAGATTCAATTTGTTTTTCTGCTCCTGTGTTCTTCCATATTGTGAGGTATTATTGGGCATAGGGAATGCTCAGCAAGCGGTGGTTTTTATCTAAAATTTTGCATTTTGGGATAGTTAACAAAATGCAAAAAATTGATGTGATCTGACCGCTTGTATTGCATCTCAAAAAGAAAACGGGAAAAATCCCGTTATCTTTTTACCATCACTTCTTACTGCCAGTTATATTCTATATGCCACCACAACAACCAGCCAATGTAATCTGTTTATTATGGAAAGGTTGGAGTGTGCAACGATGACCGACACTAATGATAATACTCTGAGGCAATGTTTGCTTAATCATTTGATAGAGTAGGGCTTCGGTGGGTTCATCTAATGCGGAAGTTGTTTCATCAAGGAAAATCAGCTCAGGGCGGCTTAACAGAATCCGTACAAACGCCACTCGTTGCAACTCTCCCGGTGAAAGAATGACTTGCCAATCCAGCTCCTGATGCAGAGCGTGCTGATATTTACTTAAACAGCACTGTGCCATTGCAGCGGAAACCGCTTCATCACTTGCCTCAATATGTGGGTAGCAAATCGCCTCTTTGAGTGTCCCTTGCGGCATATAAGGACGTTGTGGTAAGAATAGAGGTTGTTCTAAGCAAGGTCGTTCAGCAATGCCTACCGTTTCAAACGGATAAATCCCTGCCAATGCTTTCAGTAAAGTGGTTTTGCCTGTACCTGATGCACCTTGAATAAGCAATGCATCACCGCTGTGCAAGGTTACATTGATATTTTCCAGCAATAAATTACCGTTGGCATCTTTCACACCAAACCCGTTCAATAAAAAACCTTTTGTACAAGGATAAGGTTGGTGAATCGGCATATCATCTAATTTATCCAACGTGGTGAAAAAACCGTAAAGACGGTTTAAACGAGCTTGATACAGGGTAAAATCATCATAAAACAGGCGGAAAAACGATAAAGCACGCATCAGTCGGTTAAATGACTGCACGGTCTGGTGCATATCGCCCAGCGTCACTTGCCCAGCGAAAAAGCGGGGAGCTTGTAGCATAAGGGGTAAAATCATCGCAATTTGAGTAACGCCGGTATTAAAGCCATCTAATCCCAACATTTTTCTGACAATTTTCCAGCGGTTTTCAATCACTTGATTGAATTTTGTCTGTAAATTTCCCCGCTCTTTCGCTTCCCCTGAATAGAAGGCTATGCTTTCAGCATTATCTCTGACCCGAATGAGCGAGTAGCGGTAATCCCCCTGTAAACGCTCTTTATTAAAACTTAAGGTAATCAAAGGTTTACCAATCACAACGGAGAGGAAGGTTGCTAAAAGAATAAAGAGATAGATAAAAAACACTACGCCTTTCGGCACGTCTAAGACAAAGATCGTGAGTATGCCTGACAATCCCCAAAGAATAATAGTAAATTCAATGGTTGATACCACCGCATTAATCAGGCCTCTCACTGCTTCCAAGGTGCCTTGCACAAACTCTGTCGCATCTTGTTCAATACGTTGATCGATATTATCCGGCAACTCTTTCTCATACTTGACCAAATAGTAGTTTTTGTTTTCCAACCAGCGATTGAGCATTTCTGTATTGAGTTTTTCCAGCCAACGGATTTCAAACACTTGTTGAATAAAATAGTTGATAATGGAGTGAATAATTTTCACGATCACCAACATCAAATTAATCAGTGCAAAAAACCAGAAAGCATCCATCTCTTTTTTCTGCATTGATGAATACAAGCCGTTGTAGAAAAAGGTGTTAAGTACGCTAATTCGCACTTCCATCAGTACCAACAGCAGCAGTAACAAGATTAAACCTAAGGTTTTCCAACGTTGTGAGGCTTGCCAGCAAGGTTGAGCAATATGCCAAAATTTTCGTCCGAAATCGGTGCGAGAAATAAGGATTGCAAAGAGATAGAGACCCAGCGAGATGCAACATAACGCCATCGCCAGCCAAGTAACGCTGCTATTCAGCTCGGTTTGCCAGTTATTCATAGAAATATCGATTAACTAAAACGTCACAAGCGGCTCACTTTGCAAACTTTTTTACAAAATGAGCCGCTTGTTCTCAGAGATTAAAATGAGAATTCAACTTTCGTCCAGTAAGTACGAGGCATTCCAACCACCGCAAAACTGCGGTCGTACTGGCCTCGTTGAACTTGCCAGTAGTGTTTATTAAACAGATTTTCTACCCCTGCACGCAAGGTAACGTTCTGTTTCCCACTCAACGCTAACTGATATTTTGCACCAAGATCGACTGTGGTATAAGACGGTAACTTATATTGTGCCGCCGTATCTTGGTAGGATTTCCCATAGTGTTGCAAACCGGCATTCAAGCTTAACTGAGGAATAAACGGTGTATCCCATTCCACTGCTGCCTTTAAGATAATACGAGGGCTGGTAACTTGCACGCCATTCACAATCGTATCAGCATAAGTCGGGAAGTCGAAGACTTTACCCTGATTGTAGCTAATGCCGACACTTGGACGCAGAGTTTTATTCAGCAAGTTGGCATAAAGATTGAACTCCACACCTCGATTACGCTCTTTTCCTTGCTCTTTGCCCACCCGCTTTTTCAGCTCGCCTGTATTACCACGAATAATGCCAGGACGGCTTAATTCATACAGGCTCAGCGTCGTTGTTAATGTTTCATTCCAGTTATGACGTACACCCAGCTCGGTTTGTTTAGTCACACGAGGGCTATTCATCTCACCGGTATCTGGATCGGCATTACCCGGCTCTAAATCTTCCAAGTAGTTGGCGTAGAATACTGTGTTCGAGTTTGGCACATATGCCACTGCCACCATTGGGCTGAAACGATCCGCTTTTAATTTTGTATCCGTTGTACGGTTAAGCTGTTCAATCCACTGGAAACGCCCACCTAATGTAAGGCGGATTTGGTCGTCCATTACACCCAGTGTATCGGCAATCGCAACACTTTGTGCAGTAAATTTATTATCTGCCGCTTGGGATAATGCACCGTGTTCAGGCACAGCGACAAAGACAGGGGCAAAGAGATTAGTCGTATATTTTCCGCCACGCTGTTTAGACGGATTATTATCGTGATCACGCTGACGTTGCACCACATCATACGCTACACTCCAATAATGATTGACCGAAGCTGTTGTAAAATCACCCTGTAATTTTAAATTACCGCTGGTTGTGCGAGAGCGGAAATCAATGGCAGTAGCGTTTTCGGCACTGTATTTCCCTTGACTGTCTAGCATTTTTAACTGAGTGAAATTACCGGCATATTTTGATTCCATATGCCCGATACCGCCCGACATTAACATCCCTTTCAGTAGATCATACTCAAAAGTCAGCATAGCGGTTTCGTCATCTGTTGTCTGGGTAGACCACTTAGGCACAAGATTGATTTTACCGCTTGGTGCGGTCGGCATAGCAAAGGTTAAGTTTTGCATATCCTGCACTCTGGCACGCCCACCGTCCGCTCGACGTTTGGTTTTGAAATAATCCACTCCTACACGCAGCTTCTCACCCCGATAATCAGCCCCAATCGCAATCTCTTTCGCTAACTCATCATAGCCTTGACGATCGGTATTACCGTCACGGTACAAGCCATTTACCCGAATACCCCATTCATTATTTGCACCAAAACGGCGGGCAATATCGAAAGACTCCTGCCAACGATTATTACTAAACCAGCCTAAACCGATTTTATTGATCGGCTCATCGGTCGCTCTTTTCGTCTCAATATTGATAGAAGCCCCTGCCGAACCTTCTGGATCCATACCGACAGTTGCCGTTGAAGCACCTTTAATTAACTGAGCAGACCCGACACTGGAAACCGAGGTATTGTAAGCACCATATAGCCCTGCCAAGCCATTCACACTGAATTGGCGAGCATCTAATTGTAAGCCACGCACATAAACGCCACCTAATGTATTGGTTTCGCCACCAAAATTCATAATAGAGGCATCGGTTTTGGCTAAGGCATCAACCACATTACGAGGAGCTTTGTCTGAAAAAGCTTTTTCATCATAATTAATGACTGTAATCGGGGAAGTAAAAGCCAACTGTCTGCCGAGTAGGCTTAAATCCACATCCGCTTTAACATTTTCAGCAGCTTTCAAGGTTTCTAATTGTGCCACCACTTTGACTTCTTCCAACGTAGCAACTTTTTCTTCCGCTGCAATTATAGGAGAAATAAAGAGAGTGGTATAAATCAGGCTATGTTTAAATTTCATTTTAACACCTTAGATAATATCAAGAATAATTCTCAATAATATAATTTATTGCTAAATAAAAATCAAGCTAAACCGGTTTAGCTGTCTTAATTACAGCCGTAGGCATTTATCATATAAACAACAAGCGGTTGGAGTTACTGAAAAATTTGCAAAATTTCGGTAAAATCCTGCCGCTTGTTAGTTTTTAGAATTGTATGAATAAACCTCTTGCTTTCTTTCTAATGGGGCGACTGCATCGGGGAAAGTCTATTTAGACATCAAACTTCTCAAATTTTGCCGGTCAGTAGCTCAAACCGAATGATAGCCAACGTATCAACTGAGCCTTGGGAGTGTTTTATATTTCCGGTAAAACAATGGCAGAAATCACTGCTGAACAGGGCGAGGTAATCCCCTAAGAGATTTTTCAATTTGCGATTGTGCCACAGGACAGAGCGGTGCTACATCAACGTATTGAACAACGCGTTAAAAATATGATGACACAAGCTTTGAATAAGAGGTTTGTAAACTGTTTGAGTACGGGGATTTATCCTGCTCTACCTTCAATCCGTTGTGTCGGCTATCGCCAGATGTGGGAGTATTTAGCGGTAGAAATCAGCTTGGAGAAGGCGAAGTTGTGCAACACGCCAGCTGACGAAACGACCAATCACTTGGTTAAGAGGTTGGAGCAGTGAGCTGACTTGGCTTGACTTGACATCTCGGATCCGGAAGGGGAATACCAAAAATTGCGTGAGAACGCGGCACAAAAGGTTAAAAATTTAAACAAAAGCAACCGCTTGTGAGTTAGCCAATTTTAGTAATACCAAGATGGGCATAGGTTCTATTGGTTGCAATTCTTCCTCTTGGCGTGCGTTGTAGGAAGCCTTGTTGAATGAGATAAGGCTCTAGTACGTCTTCTATTGTATCTCGCTCTTCGCCAATCGCTGCTGCAAGGTTATCCAAACCAACAGGTCCGCCGTCAAAACGCTCTACAATCGCTTGTAAGAGTTTGATATCCATAAAATCAAAACCTTCAGAATCTACATCAAGCATTGCTAAGGCTTGCTTTGCAATATCAGACGTAATAATGCCGTTATTGCGAACATCCGCGTAATCTCGCACACGGCGAAGTAGGCGGTTAGCAATACGAGGTGTACCACGTGAGCGGCGAGCTACTTCATAAGCTCCATCTGCGGATAAATTAAGATTGAGACAGGCCGCACTGCGTTTTACAATTAACGTGAGATCGTCCACTGAATAAAATTCTAACCGCTGTACAATGCCAAAGCGATCCCGTAATGGTGAGGTGAGTGATCCAGCACGAGTAGTTGCCCCCACTAAGGTAAAGGGAGGTAGATCAAGTTTAATTGATCGTGCGGCAGGACCTTCACCAATCATAATATCGAGTTGATAATCTTCCATTGCAGGATAAAGCACTTCCTCGATAGCGGGAGATAAGCGATGAATTTCATCAATGAAAAGTACATCATAAGGCTCAAGGTTAGTGAGCATTGCGGCTAAATCGCCAGCTTTTTCTAATACAGGTCCGGAAGTCGTGCGGATATTCACGCCCATTTCATTTGCCACAATATTGGCAAGGGTGGTTTTACCTAAACCGGGAGGACCAAAAATCAGTAAATGATCGAGAGCCTCATCACGCAATTTGGCGGCTTTGATGAAGATCTCCATTTGATCACGCACAGATGGCTGTCCAACGTAATCGGTAAGTAATTTAGGGCGAATTGCTCGGTCGATGACTTCTTCCTCACGCTTTGGCGAGGCACTGATGATTCTATCTGCTTCAATCATAATTTAATATTTATAAGGAATTTTTTAATGCCTCACGAATGAGTTGCTCGCTCGTTGCTCCTGCTTTATTGACCTTCTTGATCATTTTCTCTGCATCATTTGGTTTGTAACCTAAAGCAATTAGAGCATCAAGAGCTTCATTTGCCGGGTCTGGTGTGCTGCTTGCCACAATTTGATCGTGTGAAACTTCAACAAAGAAATCGCTTTGGGCAATGCCTTTGAATTTACCTTTTAGCTCAACAAGCAAACGTTCTGCGGTTTTTCTACCAATACCCGGAATTTTCGTGAGTTTTGCTAACTCTTCATTTTCAATTGCTGTCGCAAATTGTGAAACCGACATTGCAGAAAGAATGGCAAGAGCAAGTTTTGGACCAACACCATTGGTTTTAATTAACTCACGAAATAAGGTTCTATCTTGTTTTTGAGCAAAACCAAAGAGCAAGTGAGCATCTTCTCGCACAACTAAATGCGTGAAAATAGTCGTTTCATCGCCTATTTGTGGTAGGCTGTAGAAACTTGTCATTGGGAGTAGCAGCTCATAGCCTACACCTTGTACGTCCAGTAAAATTTCCGGTGGCTGCTTTTCAATAATCTTGCCGTGTAATCGTCCTATCATTGTTTTATCCGAAAGTTAAAATTGGCAGTAGCATAGCAGAAACTGTATAAAATAACACTGTTGAATTTATGTTAAATATGCAAAATTTTGTAAAAAAACGACCGCTTGTTAGCTGATGAGATGAGTAAATCCTTCATAAATCAACATCAAACCAAACAGGATAAAAATCACACCTGAGATGTTATCAATATAGCGACTATGCTTTGAGTAAAATTGTCTGATAGGCTTACGAGAAAAGAGTAGGGCTACCACACAGAAATAAGCTAATGTGCTTATCACAAATAAAAAGAGTAGCTCAAACATTTGTGATGTTTGAGTGAAATTACTTAAATAAGCAGAAACAACGCTGGTAAAGTAAACGCCTGCTTTCGCATTGAAAATATTGATTAATAAGCCTTTTCTAATTTCTTCACAGTTATTGAGCGGCATTAGTTTGGTTTTATGTTCTTTAAATGTAACACTTTCAGTTACTCTTACCATTTTTGAGCCGATATATACAAGGTAGCAACCACCAATTAACATAACACTATATTGGAAAATTTCACCCATACTTTTGCTTAACCAAGCCAGCCCGAAAATAGCGAAACTTGCCCAAAAGATAATGCCAATAGAAATACCGATTGCCGCTAAAATGCCTTTTTTAATTGAGTGGCTTGCGGATTGTCTTACTACATAAAAGAAATCGGGACCGGGAGTTATTAGCCCGGCTAAGTGGATAAATAAAATTGTCAGCATAATGTTTAAATAAAATAGTACAAAAGATGAAGTGAAATAAGAGCAAAAATGGCTGCAAGAATATCATCAAACATAATGCCTAAACCACTTTCTAATTTTTCGTCAAAATAGCGGATTGGGAATGGTTTGAGAATATCAAAAATGCGGAAGCTGATAAAAGCTAATACATAACCTAATAAATTATATTCAGGTAGATAAGTAAACATTAAAAAGATAGCAACGATTTCGTCCCAAACAATTCGCCCATCATCGTGAACATTCAGATCTTGGCTGGTTTTGTTGCAGATATAGCACCCTGAAATAAAGCTAATTAGGGTAAGAATCGCAAAGAAAATACTGGACTGGGTTACTGTCCATAAAATAATAGCAAGCATTAAACCTACTAGGCTTCCCCAAGTGCCGGGGGCTGGTCTTAATAAACCGGAACCAAAGCCTACTGCTAAAAAATGAATTGGATTTTTAAGATTAATTGGTTTCATAATCGTTATTTTTTGAAATGATCGAAGCCTCTTTGAGCGGGTAATGTTACGATTTCATTATTGCGTAGTACGGTTAAGCCTTCTTTGGCAGAGCGAATTTGCCCTATACAAGTATAGCTTACGCCAATGTTGGCGAGGGCTTTTTCTAGTTTGTGTTTATTATCGTTATGAACGGTAAAACAAAGCTCGTAATCTTCCCCGCCACTTAATGCAAAATGTTCGGCATCTTCTTTTGAATAGCAGTTTAGTAGAGATTCAGAAAGTGGTAAATCATCAAGATTTAAGACCGCACCGCAGTTACTGCGTTTTAAAATATGCCCTAAATCAGAAAGTAAACCGTCTGAAATATCAATAGCAGCATTAGCAATAGTAGCAATCGTTAAGCCAAGCAATACACGGGGTGTCGGACGTAAATGGCGTTGAATAAGATAGCTTTCATCTTTATTCCAACTTATATTATCGGTTTTCCGGTTAAGCAGTAATTGCAAACCGGCGGAACTATCGCCCAGTGTGCCGGAAACATAGATCCAATCGCCTACTTTGGCATTGTGGCGGAATAGTCCTTTATCTTGAGGCACAATACCTTGTGCCGTAATGGTTAAAGATAAATGCCCTTTGGTAGTATCGCCACCAATGAGATCAACATTGTAGTGGTCTAAAATATCAAAGAAATGTTCGCTAAACTCAGCCAACCAATCGTGATCGATTTCAGGTAAGGTTAAA
This sequence comes from Mannheimia indoligenes, assembly GCF_036880405.1. Lineage (NCBI taxonomy): Bacteria > Pseudomonadati > Pseudomonadota > Gammaproteobacteria > Pasteurellales > Pasteurellaceae > Mannheimia > Mannheimia indoligenes. The sequence continues at coordinate 15,169 of NZ_JBAJJM010000002.1, forward strand.
GCTAAGGAGAGCCAAGCAGGCTCAGCTCCCATTGAGGCGAGATCGCTTAAGTTTACCGCCACACTTTTATATGCCAAATCAGCAGGTGAAATAGTGGGAAGAAAGTGAGCACCACAAACTAATGTATCTGTTGTAATAGCAAGTTGTTGATTTGGTTTCAGTGAGGTAACTGCACAATCATCGCCAATAGCCAGCACAACATCTCTGCGAGCCGGACGTTGAGAGGCATTGAAATAACGTTCGATAATATCAAATTCACCCATAAAATATCCTTAAACCTTATGATCAACAAAATCCCCAATTTCATACAAAATTGGGGAATATTTTATTTCTTACCGAGTGCCGGAGCCAGTTTATCTAAAATACCGTTGATGTATTTGTGGCTGTCATCAGAACCAAACACTTTTGCGACTTCAATACCTTCATTTATTACAACACGGAAAGGCACATCATTTTCAAATTTTAGTTCATAGCCTGATAAGCGAAGAATAGAACGCTCGATAGGATCGATATCGTCTTCAGCTCGATCTAAATAAGGGCGTAATGCTTCATCAATGGCTTCAACATTATCTACAACGCCACGAAAAAGTTTGCGGAAATAAGGCATATCCACGCCTTTCATATCTTGATCGGCAATAAATGCTAATTCCACTTCTTCAACCGTATTTTTGGAGATATACCAAGAATAAATGGCTTGAACCGCACACTCTCTTGCACGGCGACGTGGGGAAACTTTCATAAAACCTCTAATTCTATAACACAAAAAATGACGGCTGATTCTAGCATACTTCCCCTATTTTTGCTTGCGTTTATCTTCGCTATTTTGATTTTTTCGTACTGCTTACTTTTTCGTTCGATTGAAGAATGTAGGGAGTAACGAAAATGACAAGTTCTCGTTTGCTGATTTTATCTCTAGTTTGGCTGAATAAACGCTTAATAAAGGGAATTGAACCTAAAACAGGCACTTTATCTTCCCCTTTTTGGGCTAAATGTTGAAAAATTCCACCTAATACAATAGTTTCCCCGTGTTTAGCAAAAACTTGTGTGTTGAGTTCTTGCTTATCAATAGTAATTAAACCGCTACTACCGGATTGAGAGTTCGGCGAGTTTTGGGTTACGACTAAATCCAGTAAAATTTGATTTTGAGTAGAAAGATGAGGAACAACTTCCAATCCTAACACCGCTTCTTTAAATTCGACATCGGTTGCTTCTGATTTGGTGTTATACATTACATAAGGAATTTCTGTACCTTGCTTGATGCTTGCAGGTTTTTTATTCGTGGTTAAAAGACGAGGACTGGCAATAATTTCCACACTGTTTTCCTGCTCTAATGCACTAAGTTCCAAATCTAGCACACGGCTATTAATGGAAGCCACTTGTAAAACGGCGGAAGCTCCATTCGCAACAGGGAAATTCACATTGAGATTATTGGCTACATTACTTAATCCATTACCTTCAAGTCGTCCGCCAAATTTATAGTGATCAGCTCCTCTGGAAAACATTCCCCAACGCACTCCCAGTTCTTGCAAATGTTCGCTACTGATAGTAACGATGCGAGCTTCAATCGCAATTTGTTCTGTAGGTTGGTCTAGTTTTTTGACTAATCGCTCAATATTTTGCAGTGATTTCGCACTATCTTTAATAATTAAGCTATTACTTCGCTCATCAAAATGGATATAGCCATTCTCAGATAAAAACGTACCACTACCTTTAGTTAAAGATTCAATCACTTCTGAGGCTTTCGCATAATTGAGCTTTATCGTTTTAGTCATCAACTTTGGAGTGGTTACAAGCGGTGGATTTTGTCCGTTATTTTGCAAATGGGTAATAGGTATTGTATTCAAATCAGCTATTTTTTCTTCTTTCTTATTAATATAAACAATATCACCTTCATAAGTGAGCGATAATTTATTCACTTTGCTGAGTGTTTTAAATATCTCTTCAATAGATTTGTTTTCTAATCTTAATGTAGATTTAGTTTGAATATCATCCTCTAATACTATATTTTTCCCTGTTTCTTCGGATAAATAAGTAAGCAGAAGTGAAGTTGGTGCATTTTTTACTGCAAGAGAAATAGTATCAGCCAACGCTAGTGAAGAGCTAAATAATAAATAAAGAAAAACTCTGAACATACTAACCCCTATAGTTTTATGGTGATCTCATACGGAAAATGACAATCTTTTGTGAGTTTCCAATTAATATAAGTGAGTGATTTTAAATTAATGTTTTTTATCTCAATTTCTTGATTTTGAATGAACTGGTTTTCCTTGAAATCAAGTAATTGTTCTTTTTCATCGATAAACAAGGCTGTAGAATGTTCATTAATTTTAACTAAGCCAATAAGTTTTAATTTCTCAAATTCAGTAAGTAAATTGAGAGATTTTTTATGCTCCAAAGTCTTGCAAGCGGTTAAATTTTCCGAATTTTTTGCAATTTCAGGTAGAACTTCAACAGTATTCTGTTCATTTTTCATCTGAGGCTGTTCACCAAAAAATGGATCGATAGCCGTAGCGTTAAAACTAATGAATAAAAAAGAGAAAAAATAGTTACGCATATTATTCCTTATTGGCTAAAACCACTAATGTAGTAGTGAGTTCTACTTTTCTATCTTCTGCAGATTTAGTTAAAGTAAGCAAGTGATATTTTAAATAGTCAATTTGGTTAAGATCGTTAATAAAATTAAACAATGAATGGCTATCAGCAGTTATTTTTAATTCAATGCTTTTACCTTGTTCTAAATTCCAATTTAGATTATCAATATTAAGATGATGTTTCTGGGCTATTTTTTGTATTGTAGTATTAATATTTGTTAAGTTATTTTCTGTTTTTTTAGATTTAACCTTGTCAAATAATTGGTTGTAGAAATTTTTCTGATGAGTAAGGTTTACATTTTGATTGCCTATCTTTTCTACGAGCTGATTAATATCTAAGTGAATTTTGATTATATAAAGTATAGGTAAAAGAATAAGAGTGAAGAACATAAAAGCTTGTATTGTTTTTTGGTTTTTTCTAATGAAATTAACCACTTTGAAGATAGTGCTATTCGGATTTAAATATAAATTTTCTAGCTTATTTTTAATTAAAATCATCTTAATTTCCTTTATGTTTTATGCTGAATGTAAAAGATATTTCATTTTTATAATTAACACTTACTTGCTCTGTTTTTGTTTCAATAAATTCTTTTTGATATAAATATTGCTCTAGCTTTTTGAAATCTTCCTCTATACTTAAATTGCCACCTATTCTTAAATAAAGCTCTTTTTCTTGATATAACTGTATTGTATCTATGCCTCCATTTTTTAAAGGTATATTCTTGATCATTGTAAATAATTGTTCGGTTTTCTTATTCTCAGCAAAAGGTAAAGTAATATTATTTCCATTTTGAAGGAGTAAAATTTTATTTTCAAAATCAAAGGTGTCTGTTTGCAGTTTTTCTAATTGCTGTGTAAGAGACTTAATTTCATTATTTTTCTGAACACTATAAAAGAGTAAATAGAAGCTAATAAGGCTCATTAATAAAAAAATACAAGCGATATTTTTAATGCTTTTATAGTGAGTAAATACCCATTTGCTTTTTATATTATCACTTAAATCAATGCCTTGCCATTCCATAAACTTGCTCCGAGTGCGAGACAATAAAGTTGTTTTGCTTCATCAGATGGTATATTAATATCGGTAATCATAATATTAGCTAAATGGGTGCAATCTTTAGGTTCAATTTGAGGAAATAGTAATTCACTTTTCGTAAATTGAACTATTTTTTGCTTAAAAGAAAAACAGGGAAAGTTATTATCAAGTTGAGGATTTAAATGAAAAACACCTCGAATATAACAATGTAGCTCGCAATCTAATATATTGTTAAATTGGTTTAAACTTTCAGCATAGTTTTTATTTAATGCATAAATTGTTATTTTATCAAGATTGGTATTACTACTCGGCAATCGTTGATAATCAAAATTGAGTAATTCAATTGCAAGTGGCTGCTCATTTTTTAAAATTTGGATAACTTGCTGATGTAATTGGATTTCATCAAGTTTTTTAGAGATAAAAATTGTTTTTCGCCAGATATATTGGTAAGGAATAGTGCGAACAAGGGTAAAAGGTTCATTCACTATTTCTTTTGCGATGATCTTTTGAATATCCATTTCTAACCCTTCACTCTTTTTTTGCCAAAAAGTACTGAATTTTTCAGCTTGATTTTTGACTAAGCAATAATATTGCTCATCTTCACTTAAGCCTAAAACTATGGGCGATAGAGGCTTTTTCACTGATGGTTTAAGTAATTTCATAATAAGTTCAATAAGTAAAATTTATAGCAATTTAGTTAGGCTAAATGGGCGTTTTCGCTTATACTTAGCAACTTAATATTGGCTTTAAATTTACATTTCGTCATTAACCAAAAGAGATTTTTTCGATGCGGATCGCAAAAATAATATTTAGTGCTTTACTTTCACTGTTAATTTTAGGTGGAGTAATTGGCGGTTTACTTTATATGCATATCAAGTCTGACTTACCTGATGTTGCAACGCTTAAAAATGTTGAGCTACAACAACCAATGCAGATTTTTACCTTAGACGGTAAATTAATTGGTGAGGTGGGCGAAGAACGTCGTATTCCGGTTAAACTTGAAGATGTTCCCCCAATGCTTATAAAAGCAATTTTAGCAACGGAAGATGCTCGCTTTTATGAGCATAAAGGAATTGACCCTAAAGGGATTATGCGGGCATTGTGGCGTACCAGTCAGGGCGATACACAAGGGGCAAGTACTATTACTCAGCAATTAGCAAAAAACTTTTTCTTAACACCTGAGCGTAGTATTGAGCGTAAAGCTAAAGAAGCTATCTTAGCGTTAGAAATTGAACAAGTTCTGACGAAAAATGAAATTTTAGAGCTTTATTTAAACAAAATTTATTTGGGGTATCGCTCACACGGTGTAGCTGCAGCGGCAAAAACCTATTTTAATAAAGCATTAAACGATTTAACCCTTTCGGAAATTGCGATTATTGCGGGGCTTCCAAAAGCACCATCAACGATGAACCCACTCTATTCGGTAAAACGAGCAGAAGATCGCCGTAATGTAGTTTTGGGAAGGATGCTTGAAACTAAGGATATTACTCAAGAAGAGTACGAAAAAGCAAAAGCTGAGCCAATTGTGGCTAATTACTATGGTGCAACCTTAGAATTTAGAGCCGATTATGTTACAGAGATGGTTCGCCAAGAAATTGTAAAACGTTATGGTGAAAATATTGCTTATAACAAAGGTTTAAAAGTCTATGCAACGGTACTTTCTGCAGACCAAAAAGCTGCACAAGATGCATTGCGTGAAAATTTGATTGATTATGATCGCAGACGTGGTTGGCGTGGAGCTGAAAAATTATGGGCAGGAAATGATGCTTGGGATGATGAAAAAATTATCGACCATTTAAGTAAATTACCAAAATCAGAGCCTTTTACACCTGCGGTAGTAATGCAAGCAGACAAATCAAAATATACGATTTTGTTAGCAAACGGAGAAGCTTCTATATTAAAGCGTGTTAATGCTTCTTTTGCTCCTAAAGGCTTAAAAGTAGGTGAGCAAATTTGGGTAAGGCAAAATAAAAGTAAAGATTGGGCTTTAGGACAAATTCCTGAAGTAAATTCAGGGTTAGTCTCTATTAATAGTGAAAATGGGGCGATTGAAGCTATTGTAGGGGGATTTAGCTTTGAGCAAAGTCGTTTTAATCGTGCGACACAATCGGTAGTACAGGTTGGCTCTGCAATTAAACCTTTTATTTATGCAGCGGCAATGAATAAGGGATTAAGTCTTTCAACTACTATTAGTGATGGTCCAATTGTAATTAAAAAGCCAGGGCAAAAAGAGTGGAAGCCGAAAAATGCTGATGGGGTTTATGGTGGTCCAACTCGAGCAAGGGTTGCTTTAGGTAAATCCAGAAATATGGTGGCAATTCGTGTGCTACAAATGGCTGGTATTGATTATACTGCCGATTATTTACAACGTTTCGGATTTAACCGTAACCAATATGTGGCAACAGAATCTTTAGCCTTAGGTGCAGCTTCATTCACACCATTAGAAATGGCTCGTGCTTATGCTGTATTTAATAATGGAGGTTACTTAATTGAGCCATATATTATTGATCGCATTATTGATGCTCAAGGTTACGAACTATACCAAGCAAACCCTGTAGTAGCTTGTTCTGTTTGTGATAATCCGGTTATTTATCCTGAGCCTAAATATTTTGACTCTGTTAAAATTCACGATGAAACACAGGTTGGTACAACACCTGCAACCACCTCTAATAATGAGGAAGTTGTTGAAGAAACGGATGAAATTGAAACAGAATTACCGGAAAATAACGTAGAAAAGGGTTCACCAAGCTTAATGGCGGAATCTTCTCATCACGTTAAAGGGCTACGTTATGCACCACACGTTATCAGTAATGAATTAGCATTTTTAATGCGTAGTGCGTTAGCAACAGCGGTTACCGGTGAGCCTGAATATGGCTGGCGAGGTACGAGTTATAAGATGTTAAATACGATTAAGCGTGCTGATGTAGGTGGTAAAACCGGTACAACGAATAATTCCAAAGCAACTTGGTATGCCGGCTTTGGTGCAGATATTTCGACTGTTGTTTATGTTGGATTTGATGATAATAAAAAAGAGCTAGGTAAAGGAGCAACGGGCTCAAGTACTGCTTTACCTGCTTGGATAAATTATATGAAAGTTGCATTAGCAGATAAGCAAGTTGAAAAGCAAGTCGTGCCTAAAAATATCATTGAAGTAAAAATTGATCCAAACAGCGGTTTCTTGGGCGATGGGAGTAAAGAGTTCTTTATCAAAGGTACTGAACCAACAAAACGTTATGTGGTTGAAAGAGGTTATACTGAAAAATCTCCAGCACAAACTGCCCCCGCCCGGTTAGGGCTTCCACCGCCGGGAGTATTGCAAAGTGGAGAGTTATTCTAAAAATTGTGAGGAATATGCTCTTAAAAGTTGAAAAATAGGGGCATTTCTTGCGATAATAACGACCAATTTTATTTTGGGCGATTTGTGAGTTATTTATATATCTTTAGTCAATAAACGGATTTTATTGCAATTTTTATAAGAAATCAGACCGCTTGTAGAACAAGCGGTCATTTTTTCTTTTAATTTCACAAATCAAATGTTTATAAATTTTAATAATAGAAGAAGAAATAATGGCTGAAAAACGTAATATTTTTCTAATTGGACCGATGGGGGCTGGAAAGAGCACAATTGGTCGCCAACTGGCTCAAACATTAGGAATGGAATTTTTGGATTCCGACAGCGTGATTGAAGAAAGAGCCGGTGCAGATATTGATTGGATCTTTGATGTTGAAGGTGAAGCGGGTTTTCGCAAGCGTGAAGAGCGTATCCTGAACGAATTAACGCAAAATCACGGTATTGTGCTTTCAACGGGCGGTGGCTCTATTTTGTCAAAAGATAACCGCAATGTATTATCGGCTCGTGGTATCGTGATCTACTTAGAAACAACGGTAGATAAGCAATTTGAGCGTACGCAACGTGATAAAAAACGCCCTCTGTTACAAACAGAAGATCCACGTAAAACATTAGAAGAATTAGCGAAAATCCGCAATCCGCTTTATGAAGAAATTGCGGATATCACTATCCATACTGATGAACAAAGTGCAAAAGTGGTTGCAAATCAAATCATTGATATGATGGATAATTTAGTCGCATAGGAAACCTAAATTAAGCTAAGGAGCGAGATATGTTACAGGTTAATGTGGAATTAAAAGAACGCCGCTATCCGATTATTATTGGAGAGGGAATACTTGCTCAGGCTGCAAGCTATTCGCCGTTAAAAGCAGGCGATAAAGTGATGATTGTATCCAATCCAACCGTTGCCTTTCATTATCTCGAAACTGTTACCCGTACTTTGACTGAATTAGGTTGCCAAGTAGATTCGGTGCTAATTCCTGATGGCGAAGAGCATAAAAATCTGGATTCGTTAAATTTGATTTTTACTGCGTTATTAGAAAAAAATCATAATCGTGATAGCACCTTAATTGCTTTAGGGGGCGGTGTAATTGGCGATGTGGCAGGTTATGCCGCCGCTTCTTACCAACGTGGTATTCGTTTTATCCAAATCCCAACTACGTTATTGGCACAGGTGGATTCTTCCGTTGGTGGTAAAACCGCAGTTAATCACCCGCTTGGCAAAAATATGATCGGGGCTTTTTATCAGCCTATTTCTGTTATTGTGGATACTAAAACGCTTGCGACTTTGCCAAAAAGAGAAGTGAGTGCCGGCTTGGCAGAAGTAATCAAATACGGAGCGATTTTTGATATTGCTTTTTTTGAATGGCTTGAAAAGCATATTGATGGTTTAGTTTCTCTCAAACAAGATGAGCTGGAATATTGCATTCAACGTTGTTGCCAATTAAAAGCAGATGTTGTTGCCCGTGATGAAACGGAAAAAGGCGATCGTGCGTTGCTTAATTTGGGGCATACTTTTGGACACGCAATTGAAGCTCGTATGGGCTATGGCGTATGGCTACACGGTGAAGCTGTTGCGGTTGGTATGCTTGAAGCGGCTGCTTTGTCGCAAATTTTAGGTGATTTGAATGTGGAAGATGTAGCTCGTTTAGAAAAATTACTGGCGAGAGCAAACCTACCTACTATTTCTCCGGATGGTATGGAGCCTTTGGAATACTTGCCGTATATGTGGCGAGATAAAAAAGTATTAGGTGGGCAATTACGTTTGATTTTACTGAAATCACTTGGTCAAGCTTATGTCTCAGCAAGAGCAACCGAAGAACAAGTGCTGGCATCTATAGAACGTTTTACCCAGCGTTAAAAATTTAAATGAGTCATTCTAAACACCGAGCCTTTTTAAAATGGGCGGGCGGTAAATATCGCCTTATTTCAGATATTCAAACCCATTTGCCGAAAAAGGCTTGTCTAGTTGAGCCTTTTGTCGGTGCGGGTTCGGTGTTTCTGAATACTGACTTTGAACACTATATCCTTGCCGATATTAACCCTGATTTAATTAATCTTTTCAATACGGTAAAAGCAGATGTTGAGCATTATATCGCTCAAACAAAATTGCTTTTTCTACACCCAAAAGCAAATACTGAAACCTTTTATAAAGCACGCCGTGCGGAATTTAATCGTTCAAAAGATATTTTTCGCCGTTCGGTTATTTTTCTCTATTTAAATCGTTTTGGTTATAACGGGTTATGTCGTTATAACCAAAAAAAAGGTTATAATGTGCCGTTTGGGCGTTATAAAACCCATTATTTCCCTGAAAATGAGTTGCGGTTTTTTGCAGAAAAAGCTCAAAAAGCGACTTTTATTTGTGCGGATTTTGAACAGGTGTTTGAGCTGGTAAAAAATAGTGCGATAGATTGTGTTATCTATTGCGATCCTCCTTATGCCCCGTTATTGCAAGAGACTAACTTTACTCAATACGCAGGAGGGGGATTTAGTTTGTTACAGCAAGCTCGCTTGGCAAATCTTGCCCTAGAGATGAAAGAGCAGGGCATTCCTGTATTAATTTCAAATCACGACACTGATTTTACTCGGCTGATTTATCAATCCGCTCAAATCACATCAGTGCAAGTGCAGCGTTCAATTGGGCAGAAAGCGGATTCCCGAATTAAAGTTGGCGAACTATTTGCGTTATTTTCCTAATCATTTGCAAATTTTTCTAAAAATTTCACCGCTTGTGTTTATTATTTAATCGTTATTTTTTATTTTTATGCCTATGGAGTATCAAATGGCAAATCAAAATGAAGAGCGTCAATCGTGGTCTAGCAGATTGGCATATATTATGACTGTTGCAGGAGCAACTGTAGGGTTTGGAGCGACGTGGCGTTTCCCATATTTAGTGGGGGAAAACGGTGGCGGTGCTTATGTATTCCTATTCTGCATTGCAATGATTGTGATCGGCATTCCAATGATTTTAGTCGAAAATGTGATTGGCAGAAGAATGCGGGTGAATGCCGTTGATGCCTTCGGTGGTTCGGCAAATGGTAAAAAAATCTCCCCTGCTTGGAAAATACTAGGCTATATGGGGTTACTCGGTGCATTTGGTATTCTGGCATATTATATGGTGCTCGGTGGTTGGGTACTCAATTATATTGGTAGCCTAATTACGGGCAACCTTGATCTTTCAACGCCTGTTACGGTAGAAACCACGTATCAATTTTTCCAACAAAGTATTTTTAATAGTCCGGCGATTATTATTACTTATACTGCTATTTTTGTGCTGGTAAATTATTTTATTTTAGTGAAAGGAATCGTTGATGGTATTGAGCGTTCAGTTAAATACTTGATGCCGATCCTATTTGTGTTTTTACTGGTAATGGTTATCCGCAATGTAACTTTACCGGGAGCGGTTGAGGGAATTAAATTTTATCTGATGCCTGATTTCTCTAAAATCACGCCAAAACTTTTTGTGTTTGTATTAGGGCAGGTGTTCTTTGCATTAAGTCTAGGGTTTGGTGTGTTAATTACGCTTTCAAGCTATTTAGATAAAAATGAAAACCTCGTTAAAACGGCGACTATTACAGGCGTGATGAATACGATTATTGCGGTTCTTGCCGGTTTTATGATCTTCCCATCGCTATTCAGCTTTGGTGTTGCACCAAATTCCGGTCCGACATTAGTTTTCCAAAGTTTGCCGATTGTTTTCTCAAATATGTGGGGCGGTACGATTTTTGCGATTATTTTCTTTGCTTTGTTGGTTGTTGCGGCTTTAACCACCTCATTAACAATTTATGAAGTGATTATTACTGCTCTTCAAGAAAAAGCAAATATCAGCCGTAAGAAAGCAATTTTTATTACCTTAGCAACCATTTTTATACTAGGCAATATCCCGTCAGCATTAAGTGATAATGTGCTAAAAGATGTGCAAATTATGGGCAAAAGCATTTTTGATGCCTTCGATTATATCAGCGGAAATATTCTCTTCATTTTAACCGCATTAGGTAGTGCTATTTTTGTCGGTTTTGTATTAAAAGATGAAGCAAAAGAAGAGCTTGGAGCGGGTAAAACATTGACTAATATTTGGTTTAATTACGTTCGCTTTGTGATCCCTGTGATTATTTTAGTGATTTTCTTTAATTCACTGTAGAGTGAAACATATAAATAAAGCTGTTTGAATGCGTATTCAAACAGCTTTTTACTTTTACAAGCGGTTAAAAAAGCATAATTTTTTTACGATTAATGCCAAGTCATCCAGAAGAAATAAGACAAGCAACCAATAATGGTTACACAGAAAATATTTAGTATAAGACCGACTTTTACCATCTCGCTTTGCTTGATGTAACCTGTTGCAAATACAATTGCATTTGGAGGGGTTGCAATAGGCAACATAAAGGCACAAGAAGCACCACAAGCAATGATTGCCGCTAACGAAATTGGCGGTAAACCGAGCGAATTTGCAACCGTAATAAAGATTGGTAACATCAAGGCTGCACTTGCGGTATTTGAAGTAAACTCAGTTAAAAATACAATGAAGCCTGTCATTACTAAGGTCATAATCAGCCAATGCTTCGTACCGATATAATTAACGATAGTATCTGCTAGAATCTTACTCGCACCTGTTTCTCGTAACACAATACTTAATACTAATCCGCCACCAAATAGCATTAACACTCCCCATTCGGTACGTCCTTGAATTTCAGACCAAGTAGCGGTGTTACAAATACAAAGTGCGACAACTGCGACCATTGCAATTACTGCATCAAAATTTTTAATTGATTCTTTTAACATTAAGGCATTGCGGATAAAAGGCTCAATATAGCTACTAAAAGTCAATAAAATTGCAGTAATGATAAAAATGATGAGAGTAGCAAGTTGTTTTCCGTTGAGTTTCGAATCTTCAATTTCAACATTAAACGGCACGTTAAAGTTTGGCTTTAGAATAACGAGTAAGCTGATAACCATTGCAATCATCAGCAAAATTGCAACCGGCATACCGTATGGTAGCCACTCAGAGAATGAGATTTTAATCTGAGAAGCCAATAACGCATTTGGTGCAGAGCCAACTAGTGTGCCAATACCGCCGATACTGGAGCTAAAGGCAATTCCTAGTAATACGAAAACATAAAGGTTACGATTAGTTTTAAGATCTACTTTGTGTAGAATACCAAGTGTGAGTGGCAACATCATTGCGGCTACAGCGGTATTATTAATAAAAAGGGAGAGTAGAGCGGTTACCGCAAATAGATAAATAACGGTACGTTTTAAATTACCTTTGGCTAAGCGGATAACGTGATTAGCAATCCAAAGATCGATTTTTTGGATATTTAACACCGCTGCAATCACAAACCCTCCGAAGAACATAAAAATAATTGGCTCTGAGAATGGAGCAAAAGCGGCTTTGGTGGGTAGTACGTTAAGCCCGATAGCAAATATTGGCACCATCAAGGCAGTTACGGTAATATTGAAGGCTTCAGTAAGCCAAAGAATACCAATAAAAACAAGCAGGGCTAAGCCTCTATTTTCTTGTTCACTGAAAGGAAGATATTGCAGTAATAGAAAGAAAATCACAATATCAACAGCAAGTATAATTAACCCTCTTAAAGGATTTTTAGCTGTGCTAGACATATAAACTCCTAATCATTTTGTTATCTTAAATCGAAGGTTTTTTCACTATACCAGAACTTTTTATTTAAAAAAGGTTAAAAAATTGTTAAAGAGAAATATTTTCAGAAAATTTATAAAAATTATCACTTTATTTGATCTAGGTTAGCTCAAAATGATTAGAAGCTGATATAATCAAGCTGTTATCACTTTTTAAATTCTAATCAAAAGAGGAACAAACTATGTCTGTTATTAAAATGACTGACCTTGATTTAGCAGGTAAACGCTTATTTATTCGTGCTGACCTTAACGTGCCGGTAAAAGATGGTAAAGTAACATCGGATGCTCGTATTGTGGCAACTATTCCAACGTTAAAATTAGCCTTACAAAAAGGGGCTAAAGTAATGGTAACTTCTCACTTAGGTCGCCCGACTGAAGGTGTATTTGAAGAAGAAAATTCGTTACAACCTGTGGTAGATTACTTAAATGCTTCAGACTTAGGTGTTCCGGTTCGTTTAGTGCGTGATTACTTAGACGGCGTTGATGTAAAAGAAAACGAAATTGTTGTGCTTGAAAACGTGCGTATCAACAAAGGTGAAAAGAAAAACGATCCTGAATTAGCGAAAAAATATGCAGCACTTTGTGATGTATTTGTTATGGATGCTTTCGGTACGGCTCACCGTGCAGAAGGTTCAACTTATGGTGTAGCAGAATATGCTCCTGTTGCTTGTGCAGGTCCGTTATTAGCAGCGGAATTAGATGCGTTAGGCAAAGCATTAAAAGAGCCACAACGTCCAATGTTGGCAATCGTAGGTGGTTCAAAAGTTTCTACTAAATTAACGGTTTTAGACAGCTTATCAAAAATTGCTGACCAATTAATCGTGGGTGGCGGTATCGCAAATACCTTTATTGCAGCAGAAGGTAACGCGGTAGGTAAATCATTATATGAAGAAGATTTAATCCCTGAAGCAAAACGTTTAGCACAAGTAACGAACATTCCTGTGCCTGTTGATGTGCGTGTAGGCACCGAATTCTCTGAAACTGCACCGGCAACTGAAAAAGCGGTGAACGAAGTACAAGCAGACGAATCTATTTTCGATATCGGTGATAAATCAGCCGAGCAATTAGCTGAAATTATCCGCAATTCAAAAACGATTCTTTGGAATGGTCCGGTAGGCGTGTTTGAATTCCCTAACTTCCGTAAAGGTACGGAAATCATTTCAAATGCGATTGCTGAAGCAACTGCAAACGGGGCATTCTCTATCGCAGGCGGTGGTGATACATTAGCGGCTATTGATTTATTCGGCATCAAAGATAAAATTTCTTACATTTCAACCGGTGGTGGTGCGTTCTTAGAATTCGTTGAAGGTAAAGTATTACCGGCAGTGGAAATTTTAGAGAAGCGTGCAAACGGTTAATTAATTACAAGCGGTCAAATTTCAATGAAATATTGCAAATTTGACCGCGTATTTTAACAATGTGCATTTGCACATTTCATATATAAAGGAAGCAAAAATGTCATTATTAAACATCGTAAAACCGGGTGTGGTAACAGGCGACGACGTACAAAAAGTTTTCGCTTACGCTAAAGAACACAACTTCGCAATTCCTGCAGTAAACTGTGTAGGTTCTGACTCTGTAAACGCAGTATTAGAAACTGCAGCTCGTGTGAAATCACCGGTAATCGTACAATTCTCAAACGGTGGTGCACAATTCTACGCAGGTAAAGGTATCAAACCAACTTCAGGCGCTCGCCCGGATGTATTAGGTGCGATTGCTGGTGCAAAACACGTTCATCAATTAGCGGTTGAATACGGTGTGCCTGTTATTCTTCACACAGACCACGCTGCGAAAAACTTACTTCCTTGGATTGATGGCTTACTAGAAGCGGGCGAAAAACACTTCGCAGAAACCGGTCGTCCATTGTTCTCATCACATATGATCGATTTATCTGAAGAGCCAATCGAAGAAAATATGGAAATCTGCCGTGAGTACTTAGCTCGTATGGACAAAATCGGTATGACCCTTGAAATTGAAATCGGTGTAACCGGTGGTGAAGAAGACGGCGTTGATAACTCAGATGTGGATGAGTCTAAACTTTACACTCAACCGTCTGAAGTATTATACGTTTACGACCAATTAAGCCCAATCAGCCCTCGTTTCACTATTGCGGCGGCATTTGGTAACGTACACGGTGTTTATAAACCAGGTAACGTGAAATTAAAACCGTCTATTTTAGGTGCATCACAAGAGTATGTGTCTAAAGAGCGTGGTTTACCGGCAAAATCATTAGACTTCGTATTCCACGGTGGTTCAGGTTCTTCTCGTGAAGAGATCCGTGAAGCGATCAGCTACGGTGCAATCAAAATGAACATCGACACCGACACCCAATGGGCTGCGTGGGACGGTATCCTTCAATTCTACAAAGCAAATGAAGCATACTTACAAGGTCAATTAGGCAACCCAACAGGCCCAGACGCACCAAACAAAAAATACTACGACCCACGTGTTTGGTTACGCAAAATGGAAGAGTCTATGTCTAAACGCTTAGAGCAATCTTTCGAAGACTTAAACTGCGTGAACGTATTATAATTTGCAAAGTTTTTAGCAAATTCGACCGCTTGATCTGCACCCCAAAAGTTGAACAATTAAACCAACTGATTAAGGTGCAGATTTTTTATTGTTGTTAATTTTCTACATTGTTGATTTGAAACAGGCGTTATACAGGTATATTCGTTATTATAGAATGAATAAACTAAGCTTAAAAAAATAGAGCTCTGTACAGTACAGAGCTCAATATTTAAGTTAATTTATGAACTGTCAGTTTATGGGCAGATAAAAAATGTTTACGGGCGGTCTTTTTTGCATCTATTTTTTGCAAATTAGATAGCCAAACCAAAGGCATAGAATGCTACTAAAATAATAGCAATAATAACTGTACCTAAGTTTAACTTGCTTGCTTCGCCTGAAATTAAGCGACCAATCACGAGTGTTGCAAAACCTAACATAATACCTGTTACGATGTTTGCGGTTAGTACAATAAATACCGCACATACAAGACCTGCCATTGCACCAACGAAATCGCTAAAATCTAATCTTGAAACATTACTTAACATCAATAATCCCACATACATTAACGCAGGGGCAGTAGCATAGCTTGGTACTAAGAATGCAAGGGGTTGAAAGAACAGCATAAATAAGAAGCCGATACCCACCACTACCGCCGTTAAACCGGTTTTACCGCCAACGGCTGTACCTGCTGCTGATTCAATATAAACTGCTGCGGGGGCTGTGCCGAATAAGCCTGATAGAATTGAGCCGAAAGAGTCGGAGGTTAAGGCTTTATCACCATTAATAATCTGACCGTCTTTATCTAATAAATTAGCTTGACCTGCTACGGCACGAATTGTGCCTGTTGCATCAAAAATTGCAGTCATCACTAAGGCAAATACTACAGGCAAAATGGCTGTATTTAATGCCCCCATAATATCAAGACTTAAAAACAGTGAATTTTCTCCAAAGCTTGGCATTTTGAAAAAGCCTGCGTATTTTACGTTAGGATCAAAAATTAGCCCAACAATGGTAATTGCGATGATTACCCATAAAATACTGCCTTTTATTTTCAGCTTTTCTAAACCAATAATAGCGGCTAAACCAATTAAAGACATTAATACGGGGAATGAGGTAAAATCGCCTAATTTTACCGGGATATCCATACCACTATTTACGACTAATTTAACGTTAGTTGCTGCAATAATGAGTAGGAATAAACCGATACCGATACCGGCACCGTGTGCAATGCTGCTTGGTAAATTACGCAAAATCCAAGTGCGGATACCTGTTGCAGAAATAATGGTAAACACCACACCCATTAAGAAAATTGCCCCTAGGGCAACAGGAACAGAAACTTGTTGCCCAAGCACTAAGCTAAAGGCGGTAAAAGCAGTTAGAGAAATTGCACAACCAATTGCCATTGGTGCATTTGCCCATAAGCCAATTAAAATTGAACCTAAACCTGAAACTAAACAGGTAGCAATAAATACGGATTCCGCAGGAAAGCCTGCTTGGCTTAACATTCCAGGCACAACAATCACAGAATAAACCATTGCGAGAAATGTAGTTAAACCTGCGATCACTTCTTGACGAACGTTTGAACCACGTTCTTCAAATTTAAATAAGGACATAAAAACCTCAAAGAAAAAATAAAATGGGAAATTTTGTGGGCGAATTCTACAGAAATTTAAATTAATTGGCAAACGTTTGCGTAAGTAAAAAAAGAAAAGCAGGAATAAATCCTGCTTTTGTCTTACCGTTAATCAGTAATCAATAAAGGCTTCTTGATCTGCACCTTCTTTTTCAACTTTAGGCTGAACCATATGTTCACGTTTCAAGCCAAGTTGTAGTGCTACACCGATTGCAATATAAATTGATGAATAAGTACCAAAAGCAATACCAATCAATAATGCAAGCGAGAAGCTATGAAGTGTTGGACCACCTAAATAGAATAGGGCTAACACCACAAAGAGGGTGGTAACAGAGGTCATTAAGGTACGAGAAAGCGTTTGGCTTAATGAAATATCCACTACTTCGATTGAACTTAGACGGCGAATTTTCGAGAAGTTTTCTCGCACACGGTCAAACACAACAATTGAGTCGTTCAGTGAGTAGCCGACTACCGATAAAATCGCTGCTACGAAGGTAAGGTCAAGCTCAATCTGTAAGAAAGAGAATACCCCGAGCGTAACTAATACATCGTGGAATAAAGCAACAATACCACCTACCGCTAAACGCCATTCAAATCGTGTACCTACATAAATAAGTAACATCGCAAGTGTGGCAAGAGTGGCATAAATTGCCCCTTGTGTAAGCTCTTCACCTACGTTAGGTCCAACGAACTCAATACTTTTAATCGTTGCATTTGGATCTAATTTTTGATGGATCATCTCCATCACTTTATTTCCCACGCTCATATCGCCGGCATTAGCAGACAAGCGGATCATTAAATCTTTTTGACTGCCTGTTGTTTGCACTAAAGCACTGCCATAGCCGCTATTTTCAAGCTCGCTACGCAGTTTTGACAAATCTGCTGGTTGAGAGAATTGGGTTTCAATTACCGTACCGCCTGTGAAATCCAAGCCCCAGTTAAATCCTTTCGTTGCAATTGTGAAAATACATAATGCAGACACAATCATCGAAAAAATGAAACCGATGAAGCGGTATTTCATAAACGGAATTAATTTATAAGGCAGTTTAATGTCTGCTACATCTTGTTTTACATTTTCAATAGCCATTTATTCCACCTTAAATCCAAAGTTTCTTCACGCGTTTGCCACCATAAACCCAGTTTACCAGCATTCGAGTACCTGTAATTGCGGTAAACATAGAAATAATTACCCCTAAAGCAAGCGTTACCGCAAAGCCTTTTACCGGACCTGTTCCTACCGCATACAGCACAAGAGAGGTTAAAATGGTGGTGAGGTTCGAGTCAAAAATACTTGAGAATGCACCACTATAGCCTTCGTGAATAGCTTGTTGAATAGAGCGACCGTTACGAATTTCTTCTTTAATACGCTCATAGATCAACACATTCGCATCTACCGACATACCCACTGCCAGTACAATACCCGCAATACCCGGCATTGTAAGTGTTGCCCCAATTAATGACATTAAGCCGATGGTTAAAATCATATTGGCAATAAGAGCAAGTGAAGCGAATATCCCAAACATTTTATAAAATGCTAAACAGAATAAAATGGTTAAGCCTAAGCCTAACATACTTGCTTCCATACCTTGTTTAACATTATCTGCACCAAGTGATGCCCCGATAGTACGTTCTTCCACAATCACGATTGGAGCAATTAATGCACCTGAACGTAGTAAAACAGCAAGATTTTGAGCTTCAGCCGGTGAGTTAATACCTGTGATTTGGAATTGGTTGCCTAAACGGGTTTGGATAGTTGCTACGTTAATTACTTCTTGGTGTTTTTCAAGAATGACTTTGCCGTTTGCATCTTTACGACCTGAATCTTTGAATTCGGTATAAAGGGTTGCCATTGGCTTTTTAATTGCCATTTTAGTAATTTCGCCCATCATATCGCCACCTTCAGTATCTAATTTGATACTTACTTGCGGTAATCCGCGATCATCTTTACCGGCAGTCGCATCAATAATATGCTCGCCACCTAAAGACGGCTTACGACGTAATACAACAGGTTCACCATCACGCGTGTTTTGTACTTCAGAATCGGCTGGTACAATCCCTTTAGCTGCAGAAGCTAAATTTGCTTCTGTATTTACTAAACGGAACTCAAGGGTTGCAGTTGCTCCTAAAAGTTCTTTTGCACGAGCAGTATCTTGCACGCCCGGTAATTCCACAACAATGCGGTCAGCACCTTGACGCTGAATGGTTGGCTCTGAAACCCCTAATTCTTCTACACGCTTACGCAAAATTGAAAGATTTTGCTCAATTGCCATACTACGAGAATCAGAAAGAGCTTGCTCTGACGGGGTTAACGTTACGTTATTATCTTTAACTAAAATATCAAGCGTTGGGTGAGAGCGGCGAATTAAACGAACCGCATTTTCAGCTGTTTCGTTATCAACAAACTCAATCTCAGTTGCAAAATTTTCACCTTTTTTGACCGCTTTATATTGCAGTTTTTCTTTGCGGAAATCATTACGCAAGCTGTCTTGTAAGGTGTCTTGCTGTTTTGCAAGAGCCGTGTTCATATCCACTTCCATTAAGAAGCGAACGCCACCTAACAAGTCCAAACCACGTTTCATCGGGCTTCCGCCAATATCAGATAGCCATTTTGGTGTTGCCGGTGCTAGGTTTAATGCAACAGAATAGTTATTACCCAATGCTTCGGAGATTTTTTCCTTGGCGGGAAGTTGTTGTTCAGTACTCTCTAAACGAACCAAGATCGAACCATTTTCTAACACGGCTGACTTTGGCTGAATATTCATTGATGAAAGTGTAGATTGAACTTGAGTAAGAGTTTCAGGTGTAGCTTGTTGTCCACGAGTACCGGAAATTTGTACAGATGGATCATCGCCATATAAATTTGGAAGGGCGTATAAAGCGCCAATGGCGATCACGAAGATCACCATTAAATTCTTCCATAGAGGGAAACGGTTTAACACAATAAATCCCCAAATGTTAAGGTTTGATTAGAGGCATTAAAGTGATTTTAATGAGCCTTTAGGTAATACAGCAACCACGAAATCACGCTTAATGGTTACTTCAGTTGTGTCGTTTAATGCGATAACAATGTTGTCATTATCTGCAGTTACTTTCGTAATTTTACCGATTAAACCACCGCTGGTTAATACTTCTTCGCCTTTTGCGAGGCTTGCCAGTAATTCACGTTGTTGTTTTTGGCGTTTTGCCTGTGGACGATAAATCATAAAATAAAAAATTGCACCGAAAACAATCAGAATAAAGATCATTTCCATTCCGCCACCTTGTTGCATAAAAACTCCTTAAATTGTGTTAAGTGGTATAAAAAATTGATGTTATAAAAACGCCTGTTAAAATACCACAAATTCAATGAATTAACGAGTAGAAAAATTCATCGAATGCTTTTCTTTTAAACAAAAATTTGGGTAAAATCGTTTCGTTTGTTTACAAAGTTATGTCGGTTTTTATAAAAACGAGGAGAAAAAATGAGAAAAGTTGGAAAACTAGCGGTTATTTTTGGACTATTTTTTGCAAATATGAGTTTTGCTCATAATGTAAAATTAAATCAATCTTTGCCAGCCGTTTCGGTGGCAAAAGATGGCGAATTAGTGATTCAATCAGGCAAAATTGCTTATAAAAGTTGGAATTCATCAGCCGTTGCCGGAAAAGTGCGAGTAGTGCTTCATTTTGCAGCAAGAAGTTCAGTAAAGAGTAAAAATGACGCATTAATTAACGCATTAAAAAATGCAGCTTTTGATCCTATCAAATATCAAACATTAACCATTGTAAATGCGGATGATGCGATTGTGGGAACCGGGCTTTTTGTGAAAAATAATGTTGAAGACGGTAAATTAGAAAATCCACGCAGCCAAGTCGTGTTAGATCAACAAGGCAATGTTAGAAAAGCGTGGAATCTAAAAGAAAAAGAGAGTTTTATTGCGGTATTGGATAAATCGGGCAAAGTTAGATTTGCGACTGAAGGAGCTCTTTCGTCAAAACAGATTGAAGAAGTGATAAGCTTAGTTAAAACGTTAATGCAGTAAATAATGATAGGCAGGTTTTACCTGCCTATTTTTTCTCAAATTACAAACCGATAACTTATCGTATGATGATAATTTTCTCCGGCTTTGGTTATGCCGCCAAATTGTAATAATTCAGGTTGATTCACGGAATTCGGGAAAAATTCAGGCTCTAACGCCACGCCTGCATAATCCCCATATTCGCCATTAGTCAAATTCGGTTGCCCTTTTAGCCAGTTGCCAGTATAAACCTGCAAGGCAGGCATTGAGGTGCGGAGTTCCATTTTTAAATCTTCCACAGTTAAACAAGCGGTCAGATTTTCACTATTTTTTGCAAGATGAAAGGCGTGATCGTAACCTTTTACCGCTTTTTGGTCGTCATCAGCCAATAAGTCTTGCCCGATTTTTTTAGCCGTGCGGAAGTCAAAACCTGTGCCTTCCACCTTTTTAAGCGGAGCATTCGGAATACCGCTTGAATCCACCGGCAAATACGCCTCAGCATTAATCATCAACTGGTGAGCTAAGATATTTTCTGAACCTTGCAGATTAAAATAAGCGTGGTTGGTTAAACAAAGTGGTGTATCTTGATTTGTTGTTGCATCAAAGCTGATTTGCAGTTCATTATCGGTTAAACGATATTCTACAAAGGCTTTCACTTCACCACCAAAGCCTTCCTCATTATCTGCAAAAATATAACTAAATTTGACCGCTTGTTCGCTCTGGCTTTCCATCTTCCAAACTACTTTATCACCGCCGAGCGTGCCGCCGTGCAAATTATGATTGCCATTATTTTTGGCAAGCCGATAGGTTTTGCCGTTAAGTGAATATTCCGCATTGGCAATGCGGTTGGCGTAACGCCCAATGCTTGCCCCAAAGAAAGCGGTCTGTTTTTGCCAATCTTTTGCAGAAGTGGTTACTAATACTTCACGCTCTTCACTAGGCATTTTTACCACACAAGAGAGCCAAGTAGCCCCTAGATCTGACAAGGTAATTTTTAAAAATGAGTTTTCGATGGTGAATAGGTTCATAATATACCTCTTTGCCCCATACGAGCCGTATGGGGTTAGAAATCTGAGCCACGCTGTGGCTCTTATTTTTCAGCTCCGAAGGAGCTAGGATAATTTAACCTAGCACGGCTTGTGCTAGGTCGGGAGATTTTAGACCTCACGCACTCCATCACAAGCCGTACATAAATGGAAGGTTTCTTTAATTCCTGTTTGCTTTTCATAATTTTCAGCAACGGCTTGGCGAAGATCTTCCACTTTATCATTTGACACTAAGCATACTACACAGCCTCCAAAGCCACCGCCTGTCATTCTTGCTCCGCCATTTTTACCGATTGCTTGTTGGGCGATTTCAGCCAAGCAATCGACTTCAGGGCAGGTAATCTCAAAATCATCACGCATAGAGTCGTGCGAAGCTGCCATTAATTCGCCCAATTTAACCATATTATTCGCTTTTAGGGCTTCTGCAGCTTCTAACACACGCTGATTTTCGCTGATGATATGTTTTGCACGTTTATAGGCAAGTTCATTAGCATCACGCAGTTCTGCGGCTTGTTCAATAAATTGCTCTGCACTTACATCACGCAATTTTGCTTTACCGAAGAAGTGAGCGGCAAATTCGCACTGCTCACGACGACTGTTGTATTCACCCGTTACTAAGTCGTGCTTCACATTGGAGTTAATAATGGCGATTGAATAACCTTGTGGTTCAGGCGTTGGACTAATCTCAAGGCTACGGCAATCTATCATTAAAAAATGATCTTTTTGTCCTAAAGCTGAGGTGAGTTGATCCATATTTCCGCAATTACAGCCGACAAATTTATTCTCTGCTTCTTGTCCAATTAATGCGATTTGAGTATGAGAAAGCGGCAAATCTCCCAACAATTGAGCTGTTTTACCAATTGATACCTCAAGAGCTGCGGAAGAACTTAGTCCCGACGACATCGGTACATCGCTGGTAATCACTAAATCAGCCCCTTGTTTGAAATCAGGGCATTTTACTTGCACAAATTTCACCACACCACGCACATAGTTCGCCCATTTGTGTTTACTTGGCTCAATTGGTTGGCTTAGGTCAAATTCATCTTGTTCGTTAATATCAAGGGCGAACACTCGCCATTTGTTGTCATCACGTTTAGCAAAGCTTACCGCCGTGCCGTAATTAATCGCACAAGGCATAACAAATCCGTCGTTATAATCAGTGTGTTCGCCAATAATATTCACTCTGCCCGGAGCAAATACCGTGCGTTCTGCTTTATAACCAAAATGTTCTTCAAATTTTTGAACAGCAATTTCTTGTGGTTTCATTCAAATTCCTTATTTTTCGATTTGTGGTTTCTTATCTTTATAGTGTTCAGTATCACTTACCGCATTTAAACGTTCTGCCGCTTGTTCCGGGGTTAAATCACGCTGGGTTTCTGCCATCATTTCATAGCCGACCATAAATTTACGTACGGTAGCAGAACGCAACAACGGCGGATAAAAATGGGCGTGCAGTTGCCAATGTGTATTTTCTTTGCCGTTAAACGGAGCAAAGTGGAAGCCCATCGAATAAGGGAAGCTGATGTTAAACAGATTGTCGTAGCGAGTTGTGAGTTGTTTCAACGCCAAGGCTAAATCAGCTTTTTCCGCTTCGTTCAGATCGGTAATCGACTTAAATTGCTTCGCTTTCGGCAGTAACAATGTTTCAAACGGCCAGCTCGCCCAGTAAGGCACAACGGCAAGCCAATCTTCCGTTTCCACTACAATTCGCTCTTTTTTCTCTAGTTCACGCTTAGCGTAATCTAATAAAAGTGGTGAGCTATATTTTGCAAAATAATCGGCTTGGCATTCATCTTCAATGGTGATTTCATTCGGCAGAAAATTACTCGCCCAAATTTGCCCGTGTGGGTGAGGGTTAGAGCAGCCCATCATCGAGCCTTTATTCTCAAAAATTTGTACCCATTGATAACGCTCTTTCAGCTCATTTGCCTGTTCTTGCCAAACTGTTACTACATCGGTAATTTCATCAACCGAGAGTTGTGGCAAGGTTTTGCTGTGATCGGGCGAAAAGCAGATCACACGGCTTTCACCTTGTGTGTGTGAGATTTGGAACAGCGGATCTTGGTTCGGCTCTGGGGCAGGTGTGTCCGGCAGTAGGGCAGAAAAGTCGTTTTTAAACACAAACGGCTTGGTGTAATTTGGATTCTGTTCACCGGTAATGCGTTTATTGCCGGGGCATAGATAGCAGGTCGGATCGTAGCTCAGCTTATCGTCTTGCACGACTTCTTCTTGTTGCCCCTGCCACGGACGTTTTGCCCGATGTGGAGAAACTAAAATCCACTGATTTTTCAGCGGATTAAAACGGCGGTGTGGATGATCGTTGAGGACAAACTCGCTCATATAAAACTCCTCGAAATTAACTATATGAAAAGTATAGCGAAAGTGAGGAAAAATGACTGTGATATAGATCACAAAATAATGATGTCAAGCGGTCAGATTTGCGGAAAATTTTGCAAGCAGTTCTCCATTTTTGTCAGCTTGTTTTTTGGTGATGTTTGTTGATATTGGTGGCTTGCCCTACTAATTATTTCAATTTATATCGCAATAGCGGGCAAGTTTCACCCTATGATTAAAAATCTTTCCCTTCTACATCAATAATCATCACTTCAGATTGCGAGCCTAACCGCATCGGGACACCCCAGAAACCGTAGCCTGAGGTTACAAAATAATGCCCCAACCCGATTTTTTCATAGCCGTAATGCAGTCTATATATTATTTTGGTAATAATACTGGCAGGGAAAACTTGCCCTTTGTGAGCGTGCCCTGAAACTTGAATATCAATCGGTAATTTGGCGTGTTTTTCAATTTCAGTTGGGCGGTGGTCGAGCAAGAACACAGGCAATTTGGTATTTACTGATTGCAATAATTGCTCGGCAGAAGGGCGATTTTTCACTAAATCATCATTACGCCCAACAATTGCAAATTTTCCATTAATTTCGACCGCTTGATCCCATAAAACAGTAATTCCGGCGTTACGAATAGCTTGTGCAATACTTTCCTGAGCCCCAAAGAAATCGTGGTTGCCTAGTGTGGCATAAACGCCTAATGGTGCTTTGAGTTTAGAAAATGAATCTTGCATATTTTCTGAACGATAAAATTCGAGGTTATCGTCCATAATATCGCCGGGTAGCAAAATCAAATCGACTTTTTCTTGATTAAAAATCTCTGCCAGTTGGTCAAGTTGTTTAGCCCCAAATAATTTTCCTAAATGGAGATCGCTTGCCATACCAATGCGGAGTGGTTTGTCTAACGGTTTATCTATTTTAATGGAATAATGAACTACCGTTGGCACATAGGCATTGTAAAAGCCAAGCCCGATTAAGCCTAAGAAGGCAAAAGGGTAGATGAATTTCAAGCTACGATTAACGGAAGGATTTCCTTTGGTTAGTTTGTAAATGAAAGCGGTCAAAAAACTCACAAAAAATGCAAATAGCAAAAGTACCAATACAAATGCCATTACCCGAAATAGGGTAAATGTACGAGTAACGTGCAAAATAACCATTGTGTTAATGGCTAAAAATGTGATGAAGTGAACAATTTTTCGACTTTTTGCTGATAAATTAAAAAACCAGCCGATTGTTTTTGCAAAGCTGTATAAAAATAGTTGTAGTACCACAACCACAATGGCGGTGGTGATGTAGTAACGATATTCCAAGAGCATTCCTTAAATGAGAGGCTAAACCCAGCCTAGTTGTCTTAATAAAAATAGCCCGATGCTGGCACTGAACATTGAGCCAAGAGTAGTGATGCCGATTAAATTTGCTGCGGCTTCACCATCTCCACCGTAGCTTCTCGTCATTGCATAAGTAGCTGCTGCTACAGGAGCAGAGGCAGCAACAAAGGCTATGCCAAGCTCCATCGGTGGCAGTTTAAATACAAATTTACCGAGCAGGAGAAAGAAAATCGGGGCAAAAATTAACCGAATGGAAGCAGAAAACAGCACAATTTTATTAATGGTACTTTCTGTTCCTTGATTAAATTGCTTCAATTGTTTGAAATTAATGCTTGCTCCTGTACAAATTAAAGCGAGTGGGAGTGTTAAGCTTGCCATTAATTTGCCAGCGGATTCAAGCGGTTTGGGAATTGAAACAGCTAATTCAAAATAGTTAAAAATTAAGCCTGCAATTACGGCTAAAATCAATGGATTTTTCAAAATCGAAAGGAGCAATCTACCCACATTGATTTTTTTCTCGCTCAATGATGAAGTTAGCGTAATCACCGCCAGCACATTAAAGGTAATCACTAAGCAGGAAATATAGACCGATGCAGCCGCTAAGGCTTTATCACCATAGGCATTGAGGATTAAAGCAATGCCTAAAATTGCGGCATTTGTACGAAATGTCCCTTGCGTGAAAATACAGCGATAACGGCGGTTTTCAATGTGCTTTGCAGCCCACCATTCCGCCCATAAATAAATTAATATCGACCCTCCCACACCGGTGGAAATTAAGCTAATTTGGCTTGAGAAATCCAACGGGCTTTTTAGCATATTGAAGAAAATCATTGGCGGTAGCGTAAAGTTAAACACCACCTTTGATGCCATATTGCAAAAGGCATCATCAATGAATTTTCGCTTGCGTAGAAAAATCCCGAATAACATTAATAAAATGGTGGGTAATGTTACGCTAATGCTAAATTGAAGAGAGTCGAAAATATTCATTTGATTACCTAAGATGATATTCCTCCTTAAATAGGAGGAATATAAGCGGTTATTTTTACTCGAAAGTTTGTAAATTAAAGCCCTGCTTTCAAACTCGCCTCGACAAATTTATCCAAATCACCGTCTAACACTTGTTGCGTGGTGCGGTGTTCCACGCCGGTGCGGTGGTCTTTAATGCGAGAGTCGTCCAACACATAAGAGCGGATTTGGCTGCCCCAACCGATGTCGGATTTATTGTCTTCCATCGCCTGTTTTTCGGCATTTTTCTTGCTCATTTCCAGCTCATAAAGTTTTGCTTTAAGCTGTTTCATCGCCTGATCTTTGTTTTGATGTTGTGAACGCCCGTTCTGACACTGCACTACAATCCCACTCGGCATATGGGTAATACGCACCGCCGATTCGGTTTTATTAACGTGCTGACCGCCCGCACCGGAGGCACGGTAAACATCAATGCGAAGATCGGCAGGGTTGATCTCAATATCAATATCGTCATCGACTTCAGGGTAAACGAAGGCAGCTGAGAACGAAGTATGGCGGCCGTTGTTCGCATCAAACGGGCTTTTACGCACCAAGCGGTGAATACCGGTTTCGGTTCTAAACCAACCGTAGGCATATTCGCCGGAAATTTTTACCGTAGCAGATTTAATTCCAGCCACATCACCGTCGGAGGCTTCCATCAACTCTGCCTTAAAGCCTTTGCTTTCTGCCCAACGTAAATACATTCGAAGCAACATTTCCGTCCAATCTTGTGCCTCTGTACCACCCGAACCGGCTTGCAGATCCAAATAGCAATCGGCACTGTCGTGTGGGCCGCTGAACATCCGTTTAAATTCTAAATCTGCCAGTTTTTTCTCTAATTCATCGGCCTCGGCTTGGGCTTCGTTGAAGGTATCTTGATCTTCGGCCTCCACCGCCAATTCAATCAAACCTTCCACATCTTCAATTCCTTGCTCTAACTGGCGAATAGTATTGACGATCTGCTCCAACATCGCTCTTTCTTTACCGAGAGCTTGAGCTTTTTCCGGCTTGTTCCACACATCAGGCTGTTCTAGCTCGGCATTCACTTCTTCTAAACGCTCGACTTTGGTATCAAAGTCAAAGATACCCCCGAATTACCTCAGTTCGTTGAGATAAATCCGCAAGTTGGTTTTTAATTGGGTTCAATTCAAACATTATTTCTTCCTTTTTTCAGTTTTGGGCTTGTAAAATAAGGTGTGATTATACCGCAAGCGGTTAAATTTTCAGAATGTTTTGCAAAAAATTTCCCAAATTTGACCGCTTGTTCTTGCTATAATTCCAAGCATATTTTATGGAGAATATTATGGCAAAAAGACCTAGTGATATTGATGCAACGCTACTGCAACTTGAGATTTTACGTCGTATTCCCAAGCTACCGCAGAAAATTGATGCGAGAACCTTACACCAGCAGATATTGGATGCCGGCTTTGAGCGAGATTTAAGAAGCATTCAACGCACGCTAAAAGTGCTGTGTGAGCATTTTGATATTGAGTGTGATGAAAGAAGTAAGCCCTACGGATATAGCTGGAAACTTCGCTCGGAAGGGTTGGCTTTGCCGATTCTCAATGAACAACAATCGCTTTTGCTGAAATTGGCAGAACAGCAGTTAAAATACCTCCTTCCGGCAAATTTAATGGCATCCATGAAACCCTTTTTTGAGCAGGCAGATAAAATGGTGTCTGGTAGTAAAGACAAGCCCGAATATCAATGGCTAAATAAAGTCTGTTCGACGCCAACCAGCTTGCCACTTGTGCCGGCAAAAATCAAAGATGAGATTTTTTCCGCCGTTAGCCAAGCTCTGTTTCAAAACAGCTTTCTGAAAATTGAATATCAAAACCAATTTGGTAAAAAACACTCGGCAACTGTTATGCCTTTGGCGATTGCTCAACAAGGGGCAAGTATTTATCTGGTCTGTCGTTATGAAGGATTTGAAGATAATCGGCTGCTTGCTCTGCATCGTATTCGCAAAGCAGAAATTTCCACTTTTACCTTTGAACGCCCGAAAGATTTTGATTTGAAAGCGTACCAAAATGACGGGCATCTCGGTTTTGGTAGCGGAGAAAAAGTCCGTTTGACTTTCTCAATTAGTAGAGATGCAGGCTTCCATTTAACAGAGACACCGATCAGTAAAGATCAAAAAATCCTTGAAGAATCGGAAGCACATTACCGTTTCCAAACCACTGTTGCTGATAACGAGATGCTCAAGTGGTGGCTACGCAAGTTTGGCGAAGATATTTGGGATATAGAAAAAGAGCGTATTTAGATAAAGTAAGCGGTGCATTTTGCATTATTTTTTGCAAAATACACTGCTTGCATTAGTTTTGAATATAGGTAGTTTCTTCCAAAAAACGATTAAAATCACTTTTAAAGGTTTTATCTTGAATAACACGGAATTTCTCATATTCCGTTTCGGCTTTAATTTTTGCCATTTCAGCACTGATTTTGCCGCTATCTTGCAAAATCGGGTAGTTAGAAAGCATCAAGAAATTATTTAAAAACGTTTCCCATTCAGCCATATTCATCAGAATTTGCCGTCTAGCACGGTTTTCTGCCAAATCTAAATAGGCAGAGACCAAGCGATTAAGTTCGCTGATATGAGCCTCTTCCAAATAGTTTTTAGCCACAGAAACATCGCTTTTTAAAATTTTACCGTCAGGGGTATTTCGCCAACTGGTCAGCCCCATATTAGGTACTTGGCTGTCAGCCTTGTGATAAATCATCTCTGCGGCAGTTTGTCCTGTAATTGCCCAATGCAATTTATTTTGCACGCTGGCAAAAAATTGGCGAGTCAGTGGCGATTTTGGATCGTAATCGGAAGATAAAGCATATAAATCAGTAATTTTCTCGTAAAAACGGCGTTCAGATGCCCGAATTTCCCGAATTTTTTCAACCAGTTGCTCGAAATAATCTTGCCCAAACTGATTGCCTTGTTTTAAACGTTGTTCGTCAATCACAAAACCCTTGATGATAAATTCACGCAAAGTATTGGTCGCCCAAATGCGGAATTGGGTCGCCTCACGGCTATTCACACGGTAGCCGACAGCGATAATGGCATCTAGGCTATAAAAATCGACTTTTCGTTTCACCATTCGGGAGCCTTCTTGGCGAACTATTTCCATTTTGGAAATGGTTGCATTTTGAACAAGTTCTCCGGAACTATAAATGTTATCGAGGTGCTTCGATATTGCCGGTACTTCAACCCCAAACAATTCCGCCATACTTTTTTGCGTCAGCCAAAAGGTTTCATCTAAGTATTGCACTTCAATTTGCACATCTTGCTGAGCGGAATAGAACAGAATGTTGGCACTGGTGGGTATGGATAAATCTCGCATAAGGTTCTCCTTTATTTGAGCCATACCTTACCACAAAACAAATACGGATTTCGGGCTAATTTTGTGATCTTGATCGAGAAATTTGATTTTCTCGACTTTTAATTCCCTTTATTTGCCTGTTTTAAAAAAACGGGAGCAATTAAATGACTTTTCAACTTACCTTCTGCCAAAAAGTCGGCAATAAGCACAAGAAAAATCAGGATGCACTTTTCAACGGCAAAGCTGTTTATCAATGGCAATATAAAAATGCCGAAAGTGATATTTTGGATGAAAACAAAGTAATTTTCGGGGTAGCGGACGGCGTTTCACATAGTCCTCAATCTCAACTTGCCAGCCGTTTCTTAATGGAGCAGTTGAGCAAATGCCAAGCATTAAATTCAACGTGGTTGCGAACCACACAATTTGCACTTTGTGAAAAATACGCAGCTTCTCATTTTGGCATAAGTAGCACCTTTGTTGGTTGTGAATTGCACGTTAATGGTAAAGGCAAAATTCTAAATGTGGGAGACAGCAGAGCTTACAAAATTACGGCAAATGGGGAGTGGCAGCAGCTAAGTGAGGATCACACTGTGTTGAATGAAATGAAAATGCAGGGATTGGCACAGGATACAGCGGAATACGCCTCCATTTACCGAGCTTTGTCAGACTGCATTATTGCTGATGTTGAGGCGGCTGATTTCCGTATTTATTTTGCCGAATTTCAACTTGAAAAAGGCGAGAGTATTTTGCTCTGTTCGGACGGATTATATGACTATCTCAAACCAAAAGAGCTCGAAATGATTTGGCAACGCTACTCCAGCAATGCGGAACGGCTGCAAATTTGCAGAAAAAGCGTGAAAAAGCACCGCTTGTATGATGATTTTTCTGCTGTGATTTGTGAAATTTTATAATTTTGCGACACAAAGTGTCGTTTGCTTGCGTAAAATCATAAAAAACGAAGGAGCTCAATATGAAAAACGATCTTAACTACGCCGCCGGCCTTATCCGCCAAGCAGACGGCATTTTAATTACAGCAGGGGCTGGGATGTCGGTGGATAGTGGTTTGCCTGATTTCCGCAGTGTAGGCGGACTTTGGAACGCCTATCCACCGCTCAAAAAATTTAATTTGCATTTTATGGAGCTGGCGACACCGCTTGCCTATCAACAACATACTGAGCTGGCAAAATGGTTTTTCGCTCATCGCCTTAACCAATATCGCCAAGCCGAACCGCATGAGGGATATGCGATTCTCAAACGTTGGGCAGAAAGCAAGAAACACGGCTATTTTGTGTTTACCAGCAATGTGGATGGTCATTTCCGCAAAGCCGGTTTTTCAGAAGCCCGAATTTACGAATGTCACGGCACATTAGACCGCTTGCAATGTGTGGCAAATTGCCAAAGTAAATCGTGGTGGTCATACGATTATCAACCGATTACCGATGATGAAAACTGCACCGTATTAAATGATGCACCACGTTGCCCTGATTGCGGAGGCTTGGTTCGACAAAATGTACTGATGTTCAACGATTGGAGCTATGCTGAGGGATATCAACTCGGCAAGCAAGCACTACTTGATGAATGGCTACGCAAGACCCAATGCCCAGTGGTGATTGAAATCGGTGCAGGCAAAGCCGTACCAACAGTCCGCAATTTCTCCGAACGCACCGCTAAACAGAAAAAAGGCGGTTTAATCCGCATTAACCCGATAGATGCCGGCGTACCCAAAATGCACTTTTTGAGTTTGGAAATGGGGGGATTAGAGGCGTTGAGGAAGATTGATGAGGTATTACAAGCGGGTTGAATTCGGCGAAAATTTGCAAATCTTTGATACAATGAAAACATTGAAATAGTGTAATAAAGGAGCAGAAATGAGCCAAACGAATACTGAAAAAGAAATTGCTGAAATTAGAAAAATTAAAGATATTGTAACGAAGGAATTATCTATTCCTGATTATCAACGGCCTTATAAATGGTCAGTAAAAAATATTACGCAACTACTCAACGATCTCTATTTTCATTTTGAAAATGGTAAGAAAGTTTATCGAGTAGGATCCGTTGTAATTCATAAAGATGATAAAAATAAGTTAAATATTGTTGATGGACAACAACGTTTGATTAGTCTTTCTCTAATTTTGTATCTATTGGAGAAAGATGCTAATTCATCAAGTGAGATTTATCCTTTATTAAAGGGAAAATTATCTCATACTATTAGTGCTGATAATCTTGTAATGAACAAAAATGCTTCTGAACAATTTATTCAGGATAGAGTTAAGGACAAAAAAGCATTTGCTAAATATATTTTAGAAGATTGTGAGTTTGTTTATATTGAGTTAAATGATATTGATGAGGCATTCCAATTTTTTGATGCTCAAAATGCAAGAGGGAAATCTCTAGCCCCTTATGATTTGCTAAAAGCCTATCATTTGAGAGAATTAGATGCAGATAAAGAGACGATTTATCAATGTGTCGAAAATTGGGAAAAAGCCGTAGATGCAGACATTGCGGATTTAAAAGAAATCATCAGTGAAACTTTATTCAGATTACGTCGTTGGCAGAAATATCAGACAGCGGAGAAATTTACGAATAAAGAACTGGATACATTCAAAGGTGCTAGCTCGGATAAAAATTATCCTTATATTACACAACAACTTGCTAGTTTTAACTTATATAAAATGTATCAGGCTTTCCCTATGTTAATGGATAGTCGATTTAATCAAATTCATTTTCAATCGACTCAACCGATTGTGAATGGAGAACTCTTTTTTCGTTATATTGAGCATTATAGAGAAAGCTATATTTTCTTATTTGATAAGCAGAAAGGGTTTTTGACAGGAACTGAAATTTTCTCTGGGAAATTAGGTGATTATGATAATAATCTATTAAGATATATTGATGAATATCCTGGATCTTATCGTGATGGTGATAAATATATCAAGAATTTATTTAAATGTTTGGTCATGCTCTACTACGATAAATTTGGTAAGGAACATCTTGTTCAAGCCGTAGAAAAATGCTTTAAATGGTGCTATCGGATTCGTTTAATGCAAAGCAGAGTATTGTATCGAACCATAGAAAGCGAAGTATATTCTATACATAGTCTATTTTCTCATCTGATCAGAAGTGATAATTCGCGAGAATTTCTAGAATTTATGATAGGCAGATTTAAGTTTGAGTATTATCAAGAACAGAAAATTGGACTAAATAATTTGCTAGAAGATTTGGAGAAAAAAGATGAACAAAAAACAAGTTAAAACGCTATATGTAAAAGAACTATGTAATATTGACAAATATATTGTTCCTATTTACCAGCGTAATTATGCTTGGGGAAAAGATGAAATTGAATTATTGATTCAAGATATTGAGGAAGCTCAGAAAACAGCAAAAGATAAAAATTACTATATCGGTAGTTTAGTTGTAGCAAAACGCCTTGATGCCTATGAAGTTATTGATGGACAGCAACGCTTAACGACTTTAAAACTATTGTTAAGTTATTACAATCAAAAATATCAAGAACAAAAGGATATCCATCTGACTTTTGAACATCGTGAAGCATCTAACTATAGCTTATCAAACCTCACAAATAGTTCGAAAGAGAGTGATAGTATCAGGTTGGGTTATCAAATTATCTCTAATATACTGGAACAGAAATCTAACCTATCTGGAAAAGAAAATTTAGATATTAAAGAGTTTTTCACATTCTTGCTAAATAATGTTGTTATTCTCAGAACAGAGGTACCAGAATATACTGATCTTAATCATTATTTTGAAATTATGAATAATCGTGGTGAACAGTTAGAACATCACGAGGTTTTAAAAGCAAAATTAATGTCTTCATTGAAGGATGATAAAGAAAAGAAACTGTTTGCTTTAATTTGGGATGCCTGTTCTGATATGAGCGTTTATGCGATTAAACGCTTTCCTAGTGATATCAGAACAAGCGATGAATTTTTTGGAGAGAACTGCCATAAAATACCATCATCCTTTGATAGTATGAAAAATAAACTATCGGAGGTTTTAGGAAAAAAATCTGATGAGGCTAATGGAGAAAATACGAGTGAAGATGCAGATGGCAAGAATGGAAAAATGATTATTTCCTTACTAAATGAAGAGTATATTGAAAGTAAAAATAAAGATAATAAAAAAGGTTATGATGAAATTAAAGATGGAAAATTTAACTCTATTATTGACTTTCCTAATTTTCTAATGATTGTTTTAAAGATTTATAAGAAAGGAAGTGATGTAAAGCTTAATGATAAAGAGATGATAAGTGAGTTTGTAAGTCTAAATAAAAATGAAATAATTGAATTTTCTTTATGCTTGCTAAGATGTCGTTTGCTCTTCGATAGATATATCATCAAGACTAAGGATGATGAAGACGATTGGCTATTATTAGGTTTAAAAAAATATGATGATGGAAACTTTAAAGAAATAAATTCTTTCAGTAGAGCATTTAGCAACGATGATGGTTCGGATAATGATGAACCTGCAAGTGATGTAAAAGAATATAAGTTAGATAATTATTATCAACATATCATTCATATTTTGTCTATGTTTCATACTTCGTTTAGGTCAAAAATTTATAAAAATTGGCTTTTTGATGTATTGTATAAGATCAGTGAACACTCATCTCTCAAAGATAAAGATAGTTATAATTTAAAGGATGATGTGTATTTAACTATTTTAGAGGAAATAGCTGATCAACATTATCAAAAGAGTAAATCTGATTCTCCTAACTTTTTTGAGAATGGTCAATCAACCCCTCACTATATTTTTAACTACTTAGATTATCTTTTATGGAAAAATTGGGATAAATATCTGGAGAAAGAGAATCGATTTATAACAAAGAATCAGTTTAGGTTTTCTTTATCACGAACATCAATAGAGCATTATCTTGCTCAAAATCTTGCACCAGAGGGTTCAAAAGTTCATAATTTTGGTAATCTTTGTTTGATTTCTCCGCATCAAAATTCAGCATTAAGTGATTATGAGACGACGACAAAGAGAAGTTTTTATGAGGGCGCAAGTAAACGTTTCGATTGTATGAGTTTAAAACAAGCTATTATGCTTTCAAAAGAAAATTGGACAGAGACGGATATAGAAGAACATTGCGAAGATATGAAAAAACTTTTAGATACTAAGCCTTCTCAGAATAAATAAATTTTCACAAGCGGTGCAATTTTGCAAAAACTCTGCAAAATTGCACCACTCTTTTTTTACCTTTCTCCGACTTTTAACTCTCCCGATTAGCCTGTTTTAAAGGGCGTTATTTTTGTTCATTTCTGCAAAAGCATATCGAAAAAAATTTTTTCCTACGACACAAAATATCGCAATTTTACATAAAATAGAGGTATCCAATAAAACAGGAGTGGCAAATGAAAAAATACTGTCTAATAGAAAGTGATCGTGGTGATGAGGAGCAAAAACTTTATCAAATCAAAGCATTAAAGACTTTTACAACCAGCAATGGCACAGAAGTTAAAGAAGGCGATTTAGGTGGTTTTATTAGTGGTGAGCATAATCTTTCTCACGAAGGAAATTGCTGGGTGGCGAATAGTGCGGAAGTATGGGATCAGGCTTGTGTTTCTGAAAATGGTTATTTAGGTGGCATTTCTTGGCTATATGATCAGGCACAGTTATATGGAAATGCACAGGTCAGAAGAGGTTATATCGGTGGTAATGTCAAAATTTATGATAATGCCGAAGTTTCGGTGAAGGGCGATATTTCAGGTGATGTTGAAATTTATGAAAATGCGGTTGTTGCAAGCAAAGAGACGGATATTTCTGGCTCCGCTAAGATTTTTGGAAATGCTCATATCGGTGGATTTTATCGAGGTGATATAAAGATTTCCGAACAGGCTAAAATTTATGGTAACGCCCAAATTGGCGGAACTTGCCATATAAAAGGAAATACTGAAATTTGGGGTGATACGGTAATTGCCGGTAGCAATATTCGGATTAAAGATAATGTCAAAATTTGTGGAGCGGAAATAAGCGGTAGGAATGATTTTTTCGGCAATACTCGGATTATTGGTGAAAATATCGTGATTAATGACGATGTTGATCTGGGTAGTAATGCCTTTATTCAGTCTCAAAATGATTTTTTGCAAACAAAAATGTTTTCGGATTTTATGGAGTATCTTACCGCATATAAAACAGAAAATGGATTTGAAATTCGTTATAACAATCGGGTTTTTTCTACGGAACAAATCCGAAATGCGTTAAAGGCATTTTCGGAATATGAAACAGCGATTGAAGTTGCAAAATCCCGTATTTTAGGAGGTTTTTAATGAAATATCGTTTAACAGAAAATACTGTGGAATATAAGGGAAAAACGCTTTATCAAATTGAAGCTTTAAAAGATTTTGAAGTTAAGCGAGAACATTGGGTGTTGAGCGTTAAAAAAGGTGATTTAGGTGGCTATATTGAGAAAGAAAGTAATCTTTCACAGCAAGGAAATTGCTGGATTACACCGAATGTTTATGTGTTTGATAATGCAAAAGTAGAAAACGATGCGTTCATTAATTGTATTTGTAAAGTGAGGGAGAATAGCCGTGTATTTGGACGTGTTTGGCTGCTTGATGATCATATTAAAACATATGAATCCGATATTTCAGGGCAAGCAAAAGTTTATGGTAACGCCCATATTTGTAAAGCAGCTTTAACTATGGAGGGGAATACGAAAATATATGGTGATGCAGAGGTAATATACACTCAACTTTCTCTTTCTGATAATGCAATATTTTGTGGTGGAGATATTAGTGGAATAGATAAAGGGCATATCTATTTACGGGATAATGCAGAAATGCGTGGCGGTTGGTTGAATGATAGTTGCTCAGTATATGGTAATGCAATTATCTATGGTGGAGGTATTCACGATAATGCTGAAATTTACGGCAATGCTAAAATTTATGATTCAGACATTTGTGGTGATGCAAAAGTGGAAGGCAATACCGAAGTGAAGTTTGATACCAATATCGGTGGCAACGCTTATCTTTGTGGTAATGCGATTGTGGAACGAGATGAAGATGTAATGACATTCTCAAATATCGGCACACTGGCACTGTTACAAAATGAAGAAATAGAAGATATGAAACATCTCACATTTTTCCGAGCCGGCGATAAAATGCAGATGACGATTGGAAATCGTTTTTACGATGATCCGGAAAAGTTTTTACAGCATACCAAACTCTTTTGCCAAAATTTACAGGCAATGCTCGAAATGGCGGAAAAGCGGTTTGGTTATTCGGAGAAATTTTAATGAAAGATGATTTCACTCAATGGGTCATTAATGGTTTTATCGCCTTTCCAGAGGTACAAAAACAGCAGCCGATTGTGGAATATAAAGGTAACAGCATCATTATTACATCAAAATTATGGGATAAACATTTAAGTTTACAATTTATCAAGCATTCCAATACCCATTTTGAAGGTAGTTATTGCTATCAATTTACCTTAGAAAATGGCGAGAGGTTTTTTGATATGCCGATAAGTGTTGATTGTTTAATGTGCAAAGAAAACGGTCAGTTTTATGATCTCGGTTGGATAAATCAAACCCGATTTGACGATCCTAAAACCTTATTCTGTGAAAGTTTGCTTGTGCCACTATTAGTTCCGATTTATCGCCAGCTGACCTTAAAGAAAATTATTTGGGGAGCCGGTGGTGATAATTCATATCAATATGCGATGTTTGATCATACACTCAATACTGATGAAATTGACCCAGAACAGACTATGGAAGCGTACTTCTCCATTGAAAAATGGAGCTATCAAGATTTTTTAAATAACGAGAGTGTAAAGAGTAAGGAGAATTAAAATGGAAAAATTACCGAGAATTGTGGTTTTAACCGGTGCAGGCATTTCAGCCGAGTCAGGTATCCGCACATTCCGAGCCGAGGACGGCTTGTGGGAAAATCATCGGGTGGAAGATGTCGCCACGCCGGAAGGCTATAAACGGGATCGGGAATTAGT
The DNA here is from genome assembly GCF_036880405.1 of Mannheimia indoligenes. Classification (NCBI taxonomy): domain Bacteria; kingdom Pseudomonadati; phylum Pseudomonadota; class Gammaproteobacteria; order Pasteurellales; family Pasteurellaceae; genus Mannheimia; species Mannheimia indoligenes. The sequence continues at coordinate 52,942 of NZ_JBAJJM010000002.1, forward strand.
CCAACGCTTTTATAACGAACGCCGCCGTAAGCTCTTTGACCCCGAAGTACAACCCAATGCCGCCCATTTGGCGTTGGCAAAATTAGAAGAGAAACTCGGCGAAAATCTGCTGATTGTGACGCAAAATGTCGATAACTTGCACGAACGTGCCGGTTCGAAAAATGTGATTCATATGCACGGTGAATTGCTGAAAGTTCGTTGTCCGAACAAAGGAACAGTGTATGAATGGCAAGGCGATGTTACCGAGAATGACCGCTGCACTTGCTGTACCCAATCGGCACGGCTGCGTCCGCATATTGTCTGGTTTGGCGAAATTCCGTTCCAAATGCTAGAAATTGATGAGGCGATTTACGATTGCGATATTTTCGTTTCCATTGGCACATCGGGCAATGTGTATCCTGCCGCCGGTTTCGTGGAAAAGGCAAACCGTTGGAAATCACATACCGTTGAACTCAATTTAGAACCGAGCAAGGTCAAAACGGCGTTTAAAGAAACTCGCTATGGTAAGGCAACGGAGATTGTACCGCAGTTTGTGGAGGAGATTTTGGCAAGTATTGAAGGCTAGTTGCAAGCGGTCGGTTTTGCAGAATTTTTTGCAAAATTGACCGCTTGTTGTTTTTATGCGACACAAAATATCGCTTGCTTGCATATACTATATTTAAGTTAGAGATATGAAGGCAAGGGTAAATAATGAGCAAATTAGGGATAATTTTAAATCCTGCACTTTATGAAGCATACCATTGTGCGATATTAAGTGCAGAACAAGATCAAGGTATTTCACATTTTAGCTTGGCACAAATAAACCAATTTCTTGGTTTAGAGGCAAAGGATTTTGGCGATATTTGCCATTATTTAATAAGTTATTGGGGAGATATTGGGCGTTTAGACGGTATTGAAATCAGTTGCCGATTAGAATTGGAAAATCAGAAGAGAATGCTCTATTTAATATTTGATAATAATTTAGAACGATTAGAAACTAGAGTAACTCGATTAGGCTATCTGTTAAATCAACGTGCAATATTAATTTTACCCTGTGGCGGTAAGAAATTAAGACGTTATTTATTAAATACAGATAAGTTAATATTCTCTCCAAAATATAAAGAGCGGGAATATAGTGAAATCTATGAGGCGATATATTATTACTTTCGTTATATTTATCAAAAGACAATTTTGAGTCGTGTGGAATATAAAGAAAATTGCCGTTTTTGTGATAGTGGAATAATGAATAAATCTGGAATGCATCTTTTAGGTCAGAAGATGGATAAACATTTTACCCAAATTAAAATTGGACAACGTTTTGAAATAAAAGAGGAAAATTAAAATGAAAAAAATCGTTTATATTGATATGGATAATGTGCTGGTCGATTTCCCAACGGGCATTGCTAAGTTAGATGAACAAACACGGCGGGAATATGAAGGCCGCTACGATGATGTGAAAGGCATTTTTAGCTTAATGGATCCGATGCCTGGGGCGATTGATGCGGTCTATAAACTGGCGGAAAAATATGATGTTTATGTGCTTTCCACCGCTCCTTGGTGGAATTCCTCGGCTTGGATTGATAAGGTTGAGTGGATTCAAAAGCATTTCGGCATTGATGAAGATTCTGTACTTTATAAACGCCTGATTTTATCCCACCATAAAAATCTGAATCAGGGGGATTATTTAATTGATGACCGCACCCGAAACGGAACGGATAAATTTGGTGGTGAGCATATCCATTTCGGACAGCCACAATTTCCAGATTGGAAAGCGGTATTAGATTATCTACTATAAAAACGGTAAGCCTTCGCAAGCGGTCAGTTTTTTGTAAAAATTTGCAGAAAATGGGCTGCTTGTTATTTTATACGACACAAAATATCGTTGTTCCGTTTTATACTCAGAAAAAATAAGGAGTATCTATGGAAAATCACACTAACACCATGCACCCTATTATTGAATTTTATCAGGGCAAACGTAAAACCCGACAGTTTGATCTAAGCCTAGAAGAAGTATGGGGGCTGAATAAACATCTGATGAACCAAGGTTATTTTTGGATTGCGTGGCTATTTCCTGTTGAAAAGCCGTCTAAACGGAATAATTTAGCCCCTGCATTTCGACCGCAAGATACCGAGTTTTTCCGAAATTCACCTGAAATTCAACAAAGATTTATTGGCTCTTTCGAGCATATTATTCGCTATTGGGGGATTTACCTTGAAGAGGGTGAATTAAAAGTGACGGAAGAAGTCCAAAATCGTCATTATTGGATTCGGCGTATTGGTCACGAAGATAAAAAAATTTCTCGCATTATCGTGAGTTTAGATTTATGCGGCCAGCCTGAATTAGCAAGAAAGTTACAAAAAATTGCGGTTCAGATGGGGTTGGAAAAAGGCACGCCGAATCCTGAAACGGTGGAGATTTGGCGGAATTTGATCTGATTTTTTGATAGTAATTGTTTTTTTTTTGAGCAGTTTGTTATACTTGTCGCATTGTCAATTTGAGATATCGTATTTCGATAAGAACAGGGGATAAAGATGAATATTGAAATATTAGATTCATTTTTTCAGCATTGGGGGAAAATTTCTTTAGAGAAAGAAAGTGAAGTAAAAGAAGTCATTGTGCCAAATATAATATCAATGCAGAAGTTTTTTGATGGATATAAACCGGTTTATCAAAAAATTGAGATGCAAAAGCAAGATGGATTAATGCTGAATATTTGGGAAGCTGCTAATTTAGGTAGAAATGAGGTTCGCAACAGTAAAACATTAAGATGGTTTTTAGATATGTATGCGGATCATGGTCAAAAAACGCTCTTTTTGAGAGAGTTTCTGAAGTGTTTACCTGAGCCATGGTATTCTATTTCTATCGGAAATTATTGGGCAACAGAAGAATGTTGTCCATTAGGTTATGAGACGGAACGTGTTGATATTGAAATTGATGCAGAGAATTTTTTACTTTTTATTGAAGTAAAAATAGATGCGTTTGAGGGAGATAGACAGCTAGAACGTTACTATGATACAGCAGTACTGAAAGCCAAAGAGCGACCTTTTGGTATTGTTTATTTAACAAAGGATGGAATATTACCAAAGGAACATCAGAATAAAATTGAGTTTATGGGGATATCTTGGAAAATGCTTGCATATAATTGGCAAAAATTTACAAATAAAACATTGAAAGAAAACCCTAATAATCGTGCTGTTTGGTTAGCTGAACAATTTATTGAGCATATTTCGTCTTTTTAGACTAAGGAAAATACTATGAGTAAAACACAAGCGGTTAAATTAATTTTAGAAAATTTATCAATGATTGAAGAAGTTTACAATTTTGTTGATAAAGAATTATCTCCCTCATTATTTAATGCTATTGATAATACTATAAAAGATGAGTTAGGTGATTGGGTTGGTTTTTTTGATTTCTATGAAAATGATACAACATTTTGCCCGAAGCATTTTTTGACAGCTGAGTTAAACAAAACTTTGGATTATAGAAATAGCATCGCAAGATATACTTTCTATCAAGTAGATGATATTAATTATTACTGGATTTCGAATCTATTTAATATCAATGGAAATTTGATGAAATTTACATTTGTAGGACATTGGGGGAATGAGAATTTTAATTTCACTAACGGAAAATGGAAAAAGTTTTGTCAGCAAGAGAATGAAAAATATCCTCAAATTCAGAAAGCTGGTTTTAAATTTAATGAAAAAGAAGGTAACTGGTATTTACCAATCCAGCCATTAAATATTCATAAAGTCATTGAATGTTACGAGAGTGATTTAGACGAAGCAATGGATCCGATTCGTGATGCTTGCAGAATACTTTTAGAGACTCATATTTATTTTGAGAAAATTATGGAAGATGCTAAATCTTATAAAGGATAAATAAACTCTGGCTAAGTTTATTACAGCCCTAATAGGATATTACGAGCCTATTAGGGCTTTTCAATTTCCGACAGCTTTTCTACCGCTATAATCCGCTCGTCCGTTCAAACATATACCATAAAGCACTAAATGCGACATAAATTGTCGTATTAATAAGTAAAATTACTGATGTGAAATCAGCAAAAGGAATGTTTTATGAGTAACTATCAATTAAACCCTTCAACTTTTTCGCTTTATAGTGAAAAAATCGTGTTAGAAATTATGTGTGAGCATAATGGTTTTAATAAATTCTTAAATCTTCGAGGTTGGGCAGACGATAGATTAGCTTATTCATTAGGTCTAAAGTCTGAGTGGGATAATGAAGAGAGTAATGAAATTGTTAAGTCTCTATTGAAAGCTCGGTATCAAGCGATTAAAAATGTTGAGTTATATCCTTCGCCTGAATTAGATATCGCCTACCGAAATATCCAAAAATTAGCGGAATATATTGATCTAAATGCCACAGAAAAAGCGATTTTTACGCTAGTTACACATATTAAAGCGGAAGAAATGTTAGAAAATGGTCTTGAATATTTAGGGCAATTTAATTCGTCATCATCAATGAAATTTATTGCTAAATTGCTTGATTTAGACGAGCAAGAAGTGAAGTGTGCTTTATCTAAAAGTCAGAAATTAAAACGTTATGGTTTAATCGAACAATCCCGACATAATACTGATTTAGAGGGCTTTTTAGAGTGGGGAAATACGCTTGATTTTAATGAGTTTATTAGTGAACCATTAGATCAAGAATCCCTATTAAAACAATGTTTAAAAATTGCCGAATCGCCTAAATTATCACTTTTTCATTTTGAGTATATTCAAGAAAACGTTGCAATGATGAAAGCCTACTTATCACAAGCCTTAAATACTCAACAAAAAGGTGTGAATCTATTGATTTACGGCAAGCCCGGAACAGGGAAAACAGAGCTTGCGACATTATTGGCAAATGAATTAAATACAGCAGCCTATACTTTAAGTTTTGAAGATGAAGCCGGCGAAGCCGTTTCTGCCAAAAATCGTTTAAATAGCTGTGTGTTGGCACAAACGTTACTAGCTGATCGAAATGCACTGATTATTTTTGATGAAATTGAAGATGTTTTTGCAGGTTCATTTTCAGCTCGTTCAGAAGCACAATCTAAAAAGGCGTGGGTAAATCATTTTTTAGAAAATAATAATGTCCCGATGATTTGGATTTCAAATTCAGTCGATTGCATTGACAACGCCTATCTCCGCCGCTTTGATATGGTGTTTGAAATGCCGATGTTGCCGAATAAACATAAAGAAAGTTTGATTAGTGCATTGGCAGGAGAAAAACTCTCTCCCGACTATATCCGCTATTTCGCCCAAAATGCCGATTTATCGCCGGCGGTATTAACTCGTACTTTTAATGTGATGAACTGCCTCCCTATCGAAAACCAAGCGGATTTTGCCGGAAAAGCGTTGGGAATGTTTAATCAAACGCTGGTTTCGCAAGGTTTCCGCAAAATTGAACCGCTTGTTGAAAGCAAAATTGCCTACAATTTAGATTGGGTAAATTGTGCGGAAAATATGCACAAAATCAGCGAGGGGCTAAAACGCACCAAACGTGGGCGAATTTGTTGCTACGGTCCACCGGGAACTGGCAAAACCGCTTGGGCAAATTGGTTGGCACAGAAAATGGGATTGCAAACCTTGGTTTGTCAAGGTTCGGATTTATTAAGCTCTTATGTGGGAGAAACGGAGCAAAAGATTGCTGAAGCGTTTCGCCGAGCCAAAGAGAACAATATGGCTCTGATTTTTGATGAAGTGGATACCTTTCTGTTTGCTCGTGAAAGCGGGCAACGCAGTTGGGAGCATAGCCAAGTTAATGAAATGCTGACGCAAATCGAAAAATTTGAAGGCTTACTGATCGTTTCCACCAACTTAATGGATAATCTTGACCCAGCCGCATTACGCCGTTTTGATCTCAAACTCCATTTTGGCTATTTAAACGTGGAACAACGTAAAACTGTCGCTATCAGTCAAGCGAAAAAATTGGAGCTGCCTGAGTTGAATGAGCAAGAGCTTTCCCGTTTTGATTACTTGGAGAATCTCACCTTAGGCGATTTTACAGTGGTGGCTCGCCGACATCGGTTTGCTCCCTTTGAACATTGTACGGATTGGCTTGAAGCACTGGAAGCGGAATTATGGCTAAAACCTAAAGTGGAAACGAATTTGGAAAAATGGGTGCTTTAAGGAAAGTAAGCGGTCGCTTTTTCCTGAAATTTTGCAAAAAATTTCCCAAATTTGACCGCTTGTTAGCGTACAATAGGCATAATTTTAATTAATGATGGAGGCGAGATGTCTGAACCGATTAGATTAACCCAGTTCAGCCACGGGGCGGGTTGAGGTTGTAAGATTTCTCCTAAGGTGTTAGGGACAATTTTACAAACACAGTTAGATAAATTTATCGACCCGAATTTGCTCGTGGGCAATGAAACGGCAGACGATGCGGCGGTTTACGATCTAGGCAATGGGCAGGCGATTATCAGCACAACGGATTTCTTTATGCCGATTGTGGATGACCCGTTTGATTTCGGGCGGATCGCCTCTGCTAACGCCATTAGCGATATTTACGCAATGGGTGGCAAGCCGATTATGGCGATTGCCATTCTTGGTTTTCCTGTAAATAAATTGCCGGCAGAAGTGGCTCAACAAATTGTTGAAGGTGGGCGTTTTGCCTGTCAGCAAGCTGGTATTGCGTTGGCTGGCGGACATTCTATTGACTCGCCTGAGCCGATTTTTGGCTTAGCCGTTACAGGGATTGTGCCGACTGAGCGTGTTAAACGTAACGCTTCGGCAGTTGCCGGCTGTGAACTGTTTTTAACCAAGCCGTTAGGGATTGGGGTTTTAACCACTGCCGAGAAAAAAGGCTTGCTCAAGTCGGAACATCAGAATTTGGCAAGTGAAGTGATGTGCCAAATCAACTTAATTGGGGCTGAATTTTCCGAACTTGATGAAGTAACGGCAATGACTGATGTAACAGGATTTGGGCTGTTGGGGCATTTAAGCGAAGTGTGCCAAGGTTCGAATTTGCGTGCGGAAGTGCATTTTGCCGATATTCAAACCTTAGAGGGTACTAAAGAGTATATCGCCTTAGGGGCAGTACCGGGTGGAACAAATCGTAACTTTGACAGCTACGGGCATTTAATTTCAGCGATGACGGACGAGCAAAAAGCGATTTTATGCGATCCACAAACCTCAGGCGGTTTATTGGTGGCGGTGCTGCCACAAGCGGTCGAAAAAATCCAACAAATTGCAAATCAAGCAAATGTATCACTATACCACGTTGGCAAATTGCTTGAAATGGAAGAGGGAAAACCACTTATTGAGGTAATTTGATGTTTAAACCAAATATAACAATGGCTTGCGTGGTACATTGCAAGGGCAAGTTTTTGTTCGTTGAAGAGATTGAATATGGTAAACGAACACTTAATCAACCGGCAGGACATTTAGAACCAAATGAAACGTTGCTGGAAGGGGCAAGCCGAGAGTTGTTTGAAGAAACCGGTATTCGGGCGGAAATGGCAAGCCTTGTTAAAATTTATCAATGGCAAGCCCCACGCTCTAAAACGGACTATTTGCGTTTTCTGTTTGCGGTAGAGCTTGAAGATTGGCTCGAACCAAAGCCGCAGGATTCGGATATTACCCAAGCAATGTGGCTCACGTTTGAGGAATTTAACTACTATATTCAGCAGAAGGGGCAATGTGAACGTAGCCCACTGGTGTTGCAATCATTGAAAGATTATTTGAACGGCGAGCGTTATCCGCTCTCGTTACTAAATGCGTTTGAGTGGAGGAAAAATGCAGCAATTTGATGTTGTGATTGTAGGCGGAGCGGTAAGCGGCTCGGTGTTGGCGTTGGCGTTAAGCAGTTTTTGTCAGCACAAAATCTCCATTGCGATAGTTGAAAAATCGTTGCCCAACTATGAACAACAAGGCGGTTTTGATGCTCGTAGTATTGCCTTAGCCGAAGGCAGTTTGCAAAAAATGAGCCAAATTCTACCGCTTGCAGGCGAGAATTTGGGCGAGATGATTCAAGCTATTGCTACCCCAATTCAACAAATCCAAGTAGCAGATAAAGGGCATTTTGGCAAAACTACACTCAAAGCAAGCGAGCAGAATATTCGTCAACTCGGTGCGGTGGTCGAGCTGGCAAAATTAGGCAAAAATTTAACTGCTTGCATTGAAAAACAGCCGAATATTCACGTTTTTTGCCCGAATGAAGTTAAGTCAATTAAACGCTCACAGCAATATTGTGAACTGACGCTAAAAAATGGCGAGAAGCTGAGCTGTTCTTTACTTGTGGCGGCTGATGGTATTCAGTCTCAAATTGCTAAACAATGTGGAATAGAAACTGTACAAGTTCGAGATTATAAACAATCAGCCATTATTGCTAATGTAGAGCTGAATAAATGGCATCAATATCAAGCCTTTGAGTATTTTACCGAACAAGGACCTTTTGCTTTACTGCCGTTAGGTGGCAATATGATGTCATTGGTTTGGTGTGTGAAAAATGCAGATGAATTGGTGCAGTTGTCAGATAATGAATTTTTAAGCCGATTACAACATCAATTTGGTTGGAAATTAGGACAGTTTTTGCGTGCCAGCAAGCGGTTTGTTTATCCGCTGATTTTGCAAAAAGCAGAAAGTCATATCCATCACCGATTAGCTATTGTCGGTAATGCGGCACAGATGCTTCACCCGGTAGCAGGTCAGGGATTTAACTTAGGATTGAGAGATTTGTACGCATTGGCAAAGCGAGTAGCAGAAGCCTTTAATCAGGGCAAAGATATTGGCGACTTTTCGTTGTTAGTCGAGTTTGAAAAAGAGAGAGTGCAAGATCAAAGTCGTATTATCAATGCAACAAGCGGTTTAATTTCTGTCTTTTCTTGCGGAATGTTGCCTATGCAAGTTATGCGGAACTTAGGGCTATTCGCCGTTTCACACTCGAAAACGGCTAGAGATTTTATAGCTAATCGAGCATTAGGGTGGTAAAAGTACAAAATCTTAAATTTTCTATTTGACATTGTTGCAAGAGCGCTATATTATTCTGCCGTCTAAAAATCAATCCTAAGCCTTGAATGAAAATTCAAGGCTTTCCTTTTAGTGGAAGCCCTAGAAATTTTGTTTGCCGTAAAATCGGCAAAAAAATTTTACCTAAAATTGGCAACCGATTGCCGTAATCGTTTGCTAAGATGGTTTTGTATGCTTTCATCTGAGTAACTGCAAGAGTTACATCGTCATCACACAAAGAGAGTAAAAAATGACCACAGAAAATATGAATACGCCAAAACAGGCGTTTATCGGCTTGCAAATGTTGTTTGTTGCATTTGGGGCATTGGTATTAGTTCCGCTAATTACCGGTTTAGATCCTAATGTTGCCCTTCTTACTGCCGGTGTCGGCACTCTAATTTTCCAAGTTTGTACTAAACGTCAAGTCCCTGTTTTTCTCGCATCGTCTTTCGCTTTTATTGCTCCAATCCAATTCGGTGTCCAACAATGGGGTATTCCTGTAACAATGGGAGCATTACTATGCTCAGGTTTCATTTATATGGCATTATCTGCTTTAGTGAAAGCAAAAGGTGTTGAAATCTTACATAGATATTTTCCACCAATTGTGATTGGTCCTGTGATTATGGTGATCGGTTTGGGTCTTGCTCCTGTGGCAGTAGATATGGCAACAGGTAAATCAGCAAACATTCCATATAACACTGCAATTGTTGTTTCAATGACAACGTTGGTAACTACCCTTATTGTGGCTGTTTTTGCTAAGGGTTTATTGAAATTAGTACCAATTTTAGCCGGTTTAACAGTAGGCTATATTTTATCTATCTTTATGGGATTGGTGGATTTTACCAAAGTGATTGAAGCTCCTTGGTTTAGCTTACCAAATGTTTCTGCACCTGAATTTAAATTAGATGCTATTCTTTACTTACTACCAATTGCTCTTGCTCCTGCAGTTGAGCATTTAGGCGATGTGATGGCTATCAGCCAAGTAGCAGGCAAAGATTTTATGAAAAAACCAGGCTTACACCGTACACTTTTAGGAGATGGTTTAGCAACTTCTGCGGCAGCGGCATTAGGTGGTCCACCAAATACGACTTATTCAGAAGTAACCGGTGCAGTGATGCTAACCAAAAACTTCAATCCGAAAATTATGACTTGGGCTGCGTGTTGGGCAATTGCCTTCTCATTCTGCGGAAAAATTGGGGCATTCCTTGCAACGATCCCAACTTTCGTGATGGGCGGTATTATGATGTTGCTATTCGGTGCAGTAGCCGTTGTGGGTATCAATACCTTAATCAAAGCTAAAGTTGATTTAAGTATCCCACGCAATCTTTGTATTGCTTCTGTTGTAATGACATTCGGGATTGGTGGTATGTTAATCAACATCGGTGAGTTCTCTTTGAAGGGAATCAGCTTATGTGCTTTAGTGGCGATTGTGCTAAATATCGTATTACCAAAAGAAAAAAACGTAACTCACTAATCGGAAAGGACGCTAATGCGTCCTTTTTGTTACAAATTCTAAAATAAGGAATAATCTATGCAAAAATTAACGTTCAATCCTCCTCTTCTTAATACGCCTTGCCCTTGGTGCTCTGAGCTCGACAACCTGCGTGAACTCTATGCGTGTGAATACACGGGGGCTGTTACTACGCGTACTTCAATGTTAGAGCCATACCCACACGATTGGGCGAACAATCAATATGTTTTATTTGATTCTACTGCTCAACAAGTTGCCGGTGTAAATGTACAAAATGCAACTGCTATGCAAACTTCCAGCCTCAATACTATTGGGCTTAGTCCGAATAATTTAACTGTAACCAAAGGTTTTGTTCGTACAATTTCTGATGAATTAAGCTCAAATAGCAGTAAACCGTTTATCATTTCTGTATTTGGCTCACCTGAGGAAGTGGGAGATTGTTACGAGCAGATTTGTGCGTTACAAAATGAAGTGAAAATGCCATTGGCAATGGAAATTAATATTTCTTGCCCTAATATTCCGGGTAAAGTTTCGCCCGCTTATTCCGCAGAGGAACTTCTGCCGTATTTAAAAGCACTACAAACAACGCTGGAGAAACTTAATCAGGGGGAAAATGCTCTGCCAATCGGCATCAAAATTCCGCCGTTTACTTACCAAAATCAGTATGATGAATTGATTAAAGGGTTATTACAAGCGGTCGAAAATGGTAAAAATTTACCAATTACTTTTATTACTTCAACGAATACGCTTGGCTCATCATTGTTAATGCAAGGTGATAAATCGGTATTAAACTCAGAAGTGGGTACAGGTGTAGGAGGAATGGCGGGAACTGCAATTCACGCCCTTTCTCTTGGAAATGTTTACACACTACGTCAAATGCTTGATCAAGAACCGGCATTGAAATCACTGCAAATTATTGGTGTGGGTGGTGTAAATGATAAAGCAGGCTTTGAGCGAATGAAAGCCGTTGGGGCTGACTTTGTAGGTTTAGCAACGGCATTAGGTGTGAAAGGAATTGGCGTGTTTAAAGAGATTTTGTCTTAATCACGAAGAATAGAGGCGTGCCTTGCACGCCTAAATACTAAATAAAACATTTAGCCCAACCATTTCTCCACTAATTCATTAGTGGTTTCCTTATGCACCCACATACTGCCCAATTCGGGGTGAGGGAATTTGGTGCGGTTGTAGCCGACAAATTGGCGAAAATCAAATACGGCGTGTGGGTAGCCGTTAATGAGTAAAAAGGCTTGATAACCGCTTTCGTCCCAACAAATTTCCAAACGGCGTGGCTCGTGTAGTGAGTTTTGCTCAATATCACTGACGCTAAATACAAACAGACTATCGACCACAGGTTGCTCGGTTTGGTGTAAATCCATCGCATAAAAATAGCCGGTTTCGTCATCAATTTCAAACATCACCACTAAATGTTCGTGCTGAGTAGAATGTGCCCCATTGCGGTAAGGCTCGTTAAGTAGAATATGATCGGTTAAAACAGAGTAGAGCATTAAGTTATCCTTATATAGAAAAATGCCACTGATTTCTCAGTGGCATTTGTGATTTCATATCAGCAATTACGCTTGACCTTTAATCTCTTTACGACCATTGAACGGAGCCGGTGTACCAGCACGCTCTAACGCTTCTTCGATACGGATTAATTGGTTGTATTTCGCAACACGATCTGAACGGCTCATAGAACCGGTTTTGATTTGACCTGCTGCTGTACCAACCGCTAAATCTGCAATCGTTGCATCTTCAGTTTCGCCTGAACGGTGAGAGATAACTGCGGTGTAACCTGCGTCTTTAGCCATTTTGATTGCAGCTAATGTTTCAGTTAATGAACCGATTTGGTTGAATTTGATTAAGATAGAGTTTGCAATACCTTTTTCGATACCGTTTTTAAGGATTTTAGTATTAGTTACGAATAAATCGTCGCCTACTAATTGTACTTTGTCGCCTAATACTTTAGTTTGGTATGCGAAACCTTCCCAGTCTGACTCATCTTGACCATCTTCGATAGACACGATTGGATACTCTTTACATAAGCCTTCTAAGTAGTGAGTGAACTCTTGTGAAGTGAAGGTTTTACCTTCGCCTTTCATATCGTATACATTACGTTCTTTGTCGTAGAACTCAGAAGATGCACAGTCCATCGCTAAAGTAACATCTTTACCTAATACATAACCTGCTTTTTCTACCGCTTCTTTGATACACGCTAATGCGTCTGCGTTAGAGGCTAAGTTAGGAGCGAAACCACCTTCATCACCTACTGCGGTATTTAAACCTTTAGATTTTAATACTTTCGCTAAGTTGTGGAATACTTCAGCACCAATGCGTAATGCTTCTTTTAATGTTGAAGCACCCACCGGTTGAATCATAAACTCTTGAATATCAACGTTGTTGTCTGCGTGCTCACCACCGTTGATGATGTTCATCATTGGTAACGGCATAGAGTAAACGCCCGGAGTACCGTTTAATTCAGCGATGTAAGCATAAAGCGGTAAACCTTTAGATGCCGCTGCAGCTTTAGCGGTTGCTAAAGATACTGCTAAGATTGCGTTTGCACCAAATTTAGATTTGTTATCTGTACCGTCTAAATCGATCATAATTTGGTCGATTTCAGCTTGTGCTGTACCTTCTTTACCTTCAATTGCTTTAGCAATTTCGTTGTTTACTGCTGAAACCGCTTTTAATACGCCTTTACCTAAGAAACGACCTTTATCGCCATCACGTAATTCTAACGCTTCGCGTGAACCTGTTGATGCACCTGATGGAGCAGCTGCTAAACCTACGAAGCCACCTTCTAAGTGAACTTCAGCTTCTACGGTTGGGTTACCACGAGAGTCGATAATTTCACGACCGATTACTTTAACAATTTTAGCCATTGTTGAGTTCCTCTAATTTGAGAGTTAATAGAAAAAAAGAATAGGTATATAGTAAAACGATTTTACGCTTTTGTCTTGGAAAAACTGTGATGAGAGTTGAGAATTTACCACTAATTTGATCTAAGACTATATTCGCTCAAGATTATAGCAATTTTTGCAAAAAACGGCAAAAATTTGCCCGCTTGTATGCTTATTTTTTGATTAAAAAAGTCAGTGTTTCATAATGTGAAGTATGAGGGAACATATCAAACAACTGCACTTTGTTTAATTCATAATTGGTTAAAGCTGCAAAATCTTTAGCCATAGATTGAGCGTTGCAACTTGAATAAATCAAATAAGGCGAGCCTAAATCATTTAAAAATTCCGCTAAAGGTTTGCCAATACCACGTCGAGGCGGATTGACAATCACTAAATCAGGTGTTGAGCCTACTTCATTTAACGCAAATTGGGCGGAGTCCAGTGAGGCAAATGTTACCTTTTCTAAACCTAATCTTTGGGCTGATTTTGTTGCACTGGCAATAGCCGAAGCCGAAATTTCAATGCCCGTTAATTCCACATCAACACCTTTATCTTGCAATGCTTTGGCACAATGTAACCCAAAGCCACCGACACCGCAGAACAGATCCCAACATTTTTGTATCGGTAAGTTTTCAATCCACTGTCGAGCAGTCAAATAAAGTTGGCTTGCAACAAAAGGGTTGGTTTGGAAAAAGCCTTGCGGACGAATAAATAACGGAATGCCGTTAAAATGTTCTTCAATGACTTTATGCTCTGTTAGGAATATCTCGGTTTCACCTTCCAAGACGGCTGCGTGTTGTGGTTGAATGTTGAGGCTAATGACCGAATTTTTGGGTAGTTTTCCTACTAAGTGAGGTAACTCTCTTTCGACTAACGCTCGCTTTGCTTCACTTCTTACCACAAAACGGATCATCAGCGATTGATTGAATTGGCTTTCGGTAATCAGAATATATTTCAGCTCGCCTTTTTTCTTGGCGATGTTATAAGGTACTAAACCGGCTCGGGCGATAAAGTCTTTTAAAATCGGAAAAAGAGCCGAAAACGAAGGCGGATAGAGAGAACAATCAGTTAAATCTACACCACTTTGTGCATCATTTTGATCTCTCAAAATGCCGAGAATCGGGCGTTCCACACTACCGGAGACCACCATTTTCGCTTTATTGCGAAACCGGGAAATCGGCGAGCGAACAAGCGGTAAGATTTCGGTTTCATTTTGCAAAATAAAAGGAAAAATTAACCGCTTGAGGTCGGCTTCTTTCTCTGTTAATTGGTTCTGATAGGATAGCTCAAGCCATTGGCAAGAGGTACAATCGCCACGCTCAAAGTGTAAGCAACTAAGTTGATTAGGCTGATTAAGCATTGGCTTCTTTCCACTCTAGCCAGTTATTTTGTAGAGCTGTCAGCTCAGCTTGAGCTTGTTGATAACGTGTGCTGTTTTCTAATTCACGCCAAGTTACGGTTCGACGTTTCATTAATGATAGATGACGTTCTTTTTGAGCTTGAGTTGGCTGGTATTGCAAGCCGTCTAACACCTGTACCACACCCTCAGGTTCATTACAAAGAAGTAATAAATCGCAACCGGCTTGAATCGCTTTTTCAGAACGTTCCACAAAATTCCCCATAAAGCCAGCCCCTTTCATTCCTAAATCATCAGAGAAAATCACACCATTGAAATTGAGTTGCTTGCGTAAAATTTCTTTCAGCCAGTAAGCTGAGCCACTTGCCGGTTGGCTGTCGCATTGGGTGTAAACTACGTGAGCCGGCATAATCGCAGAGAGTTTACCTTTGCTGATCAATTGTTTAAACGGCAGGATATCGTGGCTGAAAATTTCGGCTTTCAGACGATCATCAAACGGGGTTTCTAAATGCGAATCAGCTAAAACGTGCCCGTGTCCGGGAAAATGTTTGCCTGTGGTTGCCATTCCCATTTCTAACATTCCGTCAATAAAGGCTTCGGCAATAGGTAAAATAGTATTTGGATCTTGCCCGAATGAACGGTCGCCAATTGCTTTGCAGTCGTGTCCTAAATCCAACACAGGAGCAAAACTTAAATCAATGTCTAGTGCGAACATTTCCGCCGCCATTAACCAGCCTGTTTCTTTTGCTAGTTGCGTTGCTTGCTCTGGGGTTTGAGCCAATTGATTAAAAGATTGCATCGCCGGCAGTTTTGTAAAACCTTCACGGAAACGTTGTACACGTCCACCTTCTTGATCGACGGTAATCAATAAAGGTTTTTTCACGCGGCTTCGAATATCTTTTACTAAGGCTTGGATTTGTTGTTTATCGTAAAAATTGCGAGTGAATAAAATTAACCCGGAAACCAAAGGGTGTTCCAGCATTTCCATTTCTTCTTGAGCAAGTTCTTTGTCTTTAATATCAATGAGTAGCATAATTTGTAAAAAATCGGATAAATAAAACCGCTTGTATTGTACATTAAAAAGCCCTTGATTTTCATCAAGGGCTAACGAATTGCTCAGTAATTATATTTGTTGCACTTTTATTTGGTTACGACGCATTTTGATATTGAGCATTTCAACTACAACAGAGAAGCCCATTGCGGTATAAACTGCCGCTTTTGGAATGTGGATATCAAAGGCTTCGCCGACTAACACTACGCCAATTAAAATCAAGAATGCTAAAGCAAGATTTTTAATCGTTGGGTTATTATCAACAAAGTCGCCAATTGCTTTTGCTGCTAACATCATCACACCAACTGCGATCATAATTGCAATAACCATCACGGGAATGTCATCAGCCATTGCTACAGCAGTAATTACCGAATCAAGTGAGAAAATAACATCAAAAATAGCGATTTGTGCCAGTATCATCAAAAAGCCGGTCTTTTTGAGTGAGGTTGTTTCTTCCTCGTGTGAATTAGCCGAAATAGATTCTTTTAGTTCCATCAAACTTTTTACAATAAGGAAAAGACCGCCGATAAGTAAAATTAAGTCTCTACCTGAAATAGCATTACCTGCAATATAGAAAAGAGGGGTAACTAATTTCATCATCCACGCAAGTGAAAGAAGCAATAAAATACGTGTTCCCATTGCTAAAGCCAAACCGATAATTCGAGCTGATTGGCGTTGCTCAATCGGCAAGCGGGAAACTAAAATACTGATAACAATGATGTTATCGATACCAAGTACAATTTCAAGCCCGGTGAGCGTAACAAGTGCTACCCAAGCTTCAGGATTTGTCATCCACTCAAACATAAAATGTCCTTTTAAAAATAGGGAATTGCTTTTTTTCTATACAAAAGAAAGGCAACATCTTATAGAGAATAGAGGCAAAATTAAAGGGGGGAATATAAAAAGTTTTGTAAAATTTCTGCCGTGAATTGTTTGCGTAAATAAAAGCCTAAAGGCAGTGATTGAACTCGCTCACCATAAGCATTGATCGCAGAGGTTACAGAGCGATTGTTTCTACCTTTGGGTCTAAGTTGTAAGACTTCACCGTGCTTGGCATTAATTGCGTGAAGTTTGCCGAATACAATCATTTCCATCAACTCTTCCCAATCACGTTTTAATTGGAATTCTTGTTCAAGTGTAGGCGACCATAAAATCGCTTGTCCGATATGGCGTTGATAAAGTGGAATAGTACGTTCGCCTTCGACAGGAATCCATAATACACGCGAAAGTTTATGCTTAACGTGTGAACTTTCCCAAGTAATACCGTTGTTTTGAGTGAGAGGAGCAAGGCTTACAAACGTAGTTTCTAACGGTAAGCCTTTGTGATTAATAGGAATAGTTTTAAGCTCAATACCTAAATGCGAAAAATCTTGCTCTGCTTTGCTCCCCGCCTTTGCCCCAAGTGCAGTTTCTATAAGTGTTCCCACCCAGCCCTTGTCTCGTTTGAGATCCGGCGGAACCGGAATATTCAGCATTTCAGCAATTTCACCTAAGCTAAAACCTGCTAGCCATTGTGCTTTGGCTAACAGTTCTTGTTCAGTTTGAGGAACACCGGTAAGAGAATAATCATTCATAGAGAATTAATAAACAAGCGGTCGTTTTTTAATGATTTTTTGCAATTGGCATCATTGATAGGGCGAAAAATATTACCCTGCCAATTTACATCCACGCATTACTACGAATAACGCCAACCGCAATGCCTTCAATCTCAATATATTCTTGGCTTGGATTAACCACAATTGGCTTTAACTCATCATTTTCAGGGTGTAAATAAATTAAGTCTCCCTTTTTCTCTAATCGTTTCACTGTTACTTCATCATTCACTCGAGCAACAACAACTTGACCGTTACGAGCGGTATTGGTTTTATGAACAGCTAATAAATCACCGTCTAAAATACCGATTTTCTCCATTGAATTACCGTTTACTTTGAGTAAATAATCAGCAGTCGGATTAAACATAGCCCCATTAACAGGATAATGATTTTCAACGTGCTCTACTGCTAAAATCGGTGTGCCGGCAGCTACTTTGCCGATTAATGGTAAGCCTTCATCTTCATCATTGGCAGCTTCGTTTTCGTCCTCAACGAGAATGCGAATACCGCGAGATGTGCCGGAGAGCATTTCAATATAACCTTTGCGGGCTAAGGCTTTTAGATGTTCTTCTGCGGCATTGGGTGATTTAAAACCGATTTCTCGTGCAATTTCTACACGGGTTGGTGGCATACCTGTTGTTTCGATATGATTTTTTACAAAATCAAAAATTTCTTGCTGACGAGCAGTTAAATGTTTACGCATCTGGGTTGAACCTCACTGTCTTTATATACAGAAAATATTGATAGTATATACAGTATTTTTTATTTTGTAACTAATAATTTCACAAAATTATAGAAAAAACTATGGTAGAATGAGGTGAATCAGAGGTTAGACCTCCAAAAATAACAATTCTAAAGGGTATTAATATGTCTGGCTTATTAAATTTCTATCGTGCTTTTCTCAATTTACCACTTTCACTTTTGGTAAAATCCCGTGCTATTCCAACTGATCCCGTAAACGAACTAGATCTGAACTTAGAGCAGCCTATCGTTTATGTGTTGCCTTATACTTCGCAAACGGATTTACTGATTTTGCAAAAAAACTGTTTGGCACTAAACTTGCCTGACCCATTGCAAGATAATGTTATTGATGGGCACGCTTTACCTCGCTTCGTATTTTTAGATGAGGGCAGACGCTTTTTTAAATCAAAAGGGGCAAAAAGTGAGACCGAGTCTATTTTTTATCGCTATTTAGATTTACATCGTGAAAAAACGGAGCTAGATGTTCAGCTTGTGCCTGTTTCAGTGTTATGGGGGCGAGCTCCGGGTAAAGAAGATGCACGTCATTTGCAAGTTTTAACTTCATTTCAGCGTTTTATGTCAATGGTTTGGTTCGGGCGTGATAATTTTGTCCGCTTCTCGCCAGCTGTGTCGCTACGTTATATGGTAACCGAACACGGTGCAGATGAAAAAATTGCACAAAAAATTGCTCGAGTGGCGAAAATGCACTTTGCTAAATTACGTTATTCTGCAATGGGACCTCGTTTGCCTAACCGTGAAGCAATGTTCAATAAAATTCTTAATTCAGAGGTAATTCAAGCTGCAATTGCAGAAGAAGCGAAAAAATCTTCGCCTGAAAAAGCACGTAAAGAAGCGGAAAAAATCATTAATGAGATTGCGGCTGATGTAAAACACGATAGTTTGCGTATTGCCGATCGTGTACTGAGTTGGCTTTGGAACAAGTTATATCAAGGCATTAATGTGCAAAATTCGGATCGTGTCAGAAAACTTGCCTTAGAGGGGCACGAAATTGTGTACGTGCCGTGCCACCGTAGCCATATGGACTATTTGCTTTTATCTTATCTGCTTTATCATCACGGTGTTGTACCACCGCATATTGCAGCAGGGATCAACTTAAATTTCTGGCCGGCAGGTCCGATTTTCCGTAGTTGGGGAGCATTTTTCATTCGCCGTACTTTTAAAGGAAACCGTTTATATTCCACCATTTTCCGTGAATATTTGGCGGAGCTATTCTATCGTGGCTATTCTGTGGAGTATTTCATCGAAGGTGGACGTTCTCGCACAGGGCGTTTGTTACAGCCTAAAACAGGTATGATGTCGATGACTTTACAAGCACTTCAACGTGGCTTAAATCGTCCATTAAGCATTGTGCCGGTATATATTGGCTATGAACACGTTCTGGAAGTGGATACTTATGCCAAAGAGCTGCGAGGGGCGGCAAAAGAGAAAGAAAATGCAGGTTTAGTATTACGCGTACTTAAAAAACTGAAAAATTTAGGTCAAGGCTATGTGAATTTTGGCGAGCCGATTCAGGTAAACAATTATCTAAATCAATATTTCCCTGAATGGAAGGAGCAAACTGAAGATACTCGCCCTAAATGGTTGAATGAGGCAGTAGATCAAATTTCTCATCAAGTGATGGTAAATATCAATAAAGCAGCAGCGGTAAATGCCAAGAATTTAGTCGGTTCGGCATTATTGGCTTCACGCCAGAGAGCTTTATCTCGTGAGCAGCTTATTGAACAGCTTGAGAGCTATGTTCAACTATTCCGCAATGTGCTTTATTCTAAAGATATGACTCTGCCGGAAGAAAGTGCAGCTGAAATGCTTGAGCACGTTATTCAATTACCTCGTTCCGGAGTAACCATTGAGAAAGACAATTTCGGCGAACTCATTCGTTTAGAACGTGAAGCTGCAGTATTAATGACATACTATCGTAATAATGTACAACATCTATTTGTATTACCTTCACTGGTAGCAAGCTTCGTGCTACATCACGAGGCGATTTCAAAAGATTTGGTTATTCAATCGGTTTATCGAATTTATCCGTTCTTGCAAGCAGAGTTATTTTTACACTTTAAGCAAGAAGAAGTAGCAGAACAGGTTGAAGCCATCATCAATGAGTTTGTTCGTCAAGGCATCATTAAAAATGAAAGTGATATGTTGATGATTAACCGTCTGCATATTCGTACATTACAACTTCATTCGGCTGGCGTGCGTGAGATTTTACAGCGTTACTACATCAGTTTAAGTTTATTGCTTGAACAACCGGATATTAGTCGCATTGCATTAGAAAAAGAGAGTAGTTCAGTAGCACAGCGTTTGTCGGTACTACACGGTATTAATGCTCCCGAATTCTTTGATAAAGCCATTTTTTCAACATTTACTAATAGTTTGAAAGCACAAGGCTACTTTGATGGTGGCGATAATTTAGTTACCGAAAAAGTGCAAGAAACTGAGGCATTACTAAGAAGTTTGATTTCTATTGAAGTGCAACAAACCATTCAAGGAGCGATGGCAAAAGTTGATGTAGAAAAAGTCGAACGTGAAAAAGTAGAGAAAGAAAGCTAACAAGCGGTTGTTTTTCTCACCTATTTTGCAAATAAAAAGGCTGAATGTTCATTACATTCAGCCTTTTGTTATTACTTAAATTATTTAGGCTCACCGATTGGTAAAACCGTTCTGCCAAAGCTTTCGTTGATAATATCTGCCGCTGCTAAGTAGAACGCTAAGAATGCCGTTAATAAACCAAAGTTACCACCGATATGCGTGATACTACTGTTGTGGGTGAAATCGCCCGCTGCTAATAAGTAGAACGTAATAGTTAAGCTTAAGAAAATCGCTTGTAACGCACGTGGTTTGGTTAAAGTACCGATGAACATCATAAATGTGAATGTTCCCCAAGCCACTAAATACCAGCCGATAAACTCCGGAGATACAGTTGAAGCAAAGAACACTTTAAATAATGCAAAAGACCACCAGAATGCACCGTAGCTGGTGAAAGCCGTAAAGCCGAAGGTGTTACCTTTAGCAAATTCAAACATACCTGCGATCATCTGTGCAGTACCGCCGAAGGCAAAGCCCATTGCTAATACTAAACCAACGTTTTCGCCACTAAATGTGCCATTATTAATTAAACTTAATAAAAAAGTCGTAAGTGCAAAGCCGCATAAACCGAGCGGAGCCGGGTTAGTTCCTGAATTTGGAGCTGACATTGAAAACCTCTATTGTATTGTTACACCACAAACTGTGGCAATGCTTTTATTCACTTCTAAGAAAGAAGCTATTTTCCCTAAATTTTAGGGCGATAAAGTATAGCGATTTTGCAGCGAATTGACTAGATATTTCGATTTTATTGCGTTTTTTTACAAAAAATTTAAAATTCTGATTGCACTTTGGAAAATAAAGGAAGAAATATGTTGAGTGTATATAATCAAATCACGCAATTTGGGCGAATTCTCGGCTCGCTTTTCTATGCTGAGCCAAACAGTAAACAAAATCAGCCGTTAGTCGCATTATTGCAAAATGGCGAATGGCAGGCAGAATGTGGTTTTTTAAGAGAACATAAGCGGTCAGAAATTCAGAAAAATTTGCAAAATGCCACCTCAGAACAGTTGAATGAGGCTTATCAAACTCTGTTTATCGGACCAAATGCGTTGCCTGCTCCGCCTTGGGGGTCGGTGTATTTGGATAAAGAATCGGTACTTTTTGGCGACAGTTTATTAAATTTACGCACCTTTTTGAATGACAATCAAATTGCTTTTTCCCTTAACCAAAATGAGCCGGAAGATCATATCGGATTGATGTTGATGCTAGTTGCCTATCTTGCAGAAGAAAATCCGAGCCTGCTTAAACCATTTTTTGCCGAACATTTTCTACCCTGGGCGTATCGCTTTTTTGAATTGTTCAATGCAGAGAATTATCCGTTTTATCGAGGCTTAGGTGAATTAACTTTTGAGTTACTAAAAGAATGGCAAAAAAATCTGGAAATTCAACCGATTACATTACAACTTTATCGTTAAATTAAGCTGACAGATAAATGAAAGACGAACGCTATTACGCTGCCTATTTGGAACATAATCGCATTTCACGGCGAGGTCTATTCCGAGCCTTAATCGGTGGCGGTCAAAAAGCCCAAGCTGAAAGTGCCGCAGAATTACTTAAAAGAGCTGTGGCACGTCCTCCTTTTGCGGTAGTTGAACCGTTATTTTTGAAATCTTGCAACGGCTGCGGTGATTGCGTTTCTGCTTGCCCTTATGGTTTGATTTTGCTCAAAGAGGGCAAGGCAAGCCTTGAGATCGATTTTTCTGCCTGTGATCTCTGTGGTAAATGTGCCGAAGTCTGTTCAACAGGGGCATTGGCATTGAACGTGCCACCCGATACAGGGCTACGTCCAAACATTGATCTCTCCTGTGTACGGCAGTACCACCAATCTTGCCTGTTTTGTGAAACTGCGTGCAAAACCTCTGCACTTTCGTTTAACTCTACGACTCGGAAAATGCAGCTAGACAATGAAAAATGCAATGGTTGCGGTGAATGTAAAACCGCTTGCCTACATAATTACATCAATTTGGCTCTCTAATTGATGCTGAATATGTGAGGCAAGTTGTTGTTTTTACAGAGTTTTTTGCAAAATTTTGTGGAAAATTGACCGCTTGTTACATTGAATCCTACTAAAAAGTTTCAACTTATTACCTTAAAGTTCCATCACCCTCCAAATTTGACCATTATCAAAGCCCACCCTAATAAAAATCTGCATAGTATTGGTAATTTTTTATTCTTTTTTCTTTTTTCTTTGTGGGGGAAACTATGCAGAAAAAATCAGAACAACCACTTTCTGTGAATAGACGGGATTTTCTGAAAGGCTCGGCGGCGGTCGGTGGTGTGGCACTGGCGGCAAGCAGCGTACAGATTCCGTTAGCGAAAGCGGAAACCAAGCCTGTGGCAACAGCCAAAGGCGAAGAAAAACTGGTGTGGAGTGCCTGTACGGTAAACTGCCACAGCCGTTGTCCGCTTAGAATGCACGTTCAAGACGGGGTGATTAAATATGTGGAAACCGACAATTTGGGCGATGATGTCTATGGCGATTTCCACCAAGTGCGTGCCTGCGCCCGTGGACGTTCAATGCGTCGTCGTGTTTATAATCCGGATCGCTTGAAATACCCGATGAAACGTGTCGGCAAACGTGGCGAAGGTAAATTCAAACGCATTTCGTGGGACGAGGCGTTTGAAGAGATTGCGTCTAACTTAAAACGCATTATCGCCCAATATGGTAACGAGGCTCTCTATCTGCCGTTTGCAACCGGTACGCTCGGGGCAACCGTGGCGGCAAGCTATCCGCCACCACGCAGTATTTCCAACCGTTTTATGAACAGTATCGGCGGTTGTTTGGGGCATCACGGCACTTACAGCTATTCGCAAATTTTTGAGGCGATTCCGTATATGTACGGTAGCAATGCAGCCAATAGCCCAACCGATATTGAAAACTCGAAATTAGTGGTCTATTTCGGTAACAACCCGGCGGAAACCCGTATGAGTGGCGGTGGTGTGACTTATCTCTACCAACAAGCCCAAGAACGTTCACAAGCCAAAACCATTATGATCGACCCACGCTATAACGACACCATCGCAGGTCGTGGCGAGTGGGTGCCGATTCGTCCGGGTACGGATGCGGCGCTAGTCGAAGGTATGGCGTATGTGATGATTACCGAAAACTTAGTCGATCAAGCCTTCCTTGATACCTATTGTGTCGGCTATGACGAGAAAACCTTGCCGGCATCAGCCAAACCAAACGGACACTACAAAGCCTATATTTTAGGCGAAGGCGATGATAAAACCGCCAAAACTCCTGAATGGGCGGAGAAAATCACCGGCATTCCAAAAAACAAAATCATTGAATTAGCCCGTGAAATTGGGACGACTAAACCGGCTTACATTTGCCAAGGTTGGGGGCCACAACGCCACGCCAATGGTGAACAAGCCTCTCGTGCCATCGCCATGTTGGCTTGCTTAACAGGTAACGTGGGGATTAACGGCGGAAACAGCGGCTCCCGTGAAGGTTTCTACACGATGCCGTTCGTGCGTTTGCCGGTGGGTAAAAACCCGATTGCGGCGAAAATTCCAATCTTTATGTGGACAGACGCAGTTACCCGTGGTGCAGAAATGACGGCTCTCAAAGACGGTTTGAAAGGAGCGGAAAAACTCAATCAAAACGTTAAATTCATTTTGAACTACGCAGGCAACTGTATCATCAACCAACACTCGGATATCAACCGCACCCACGAGATTTTGCAAGATGAAAGCAAGCTCGAAATGTTGGTGGTGATTGATAACCATATGACTTCCACCGCCAAATATGCGGATATTTTACTGCCGGACTGCACTACGTCTGAGCAAGCAGACTTCTGTATGGACGGCTCGGCGGGCAATATGGGCTATGTCATTTTTGCCGATAAAGCGATTGAACCGCAGTTTGAATGTAAACCGGTGTATGAAATTCTGTCGGGTATTGCCGAGAAAATGGGCGTGAAAGACGTTTTCACCGAAGGTAGAACCCAAGAAGAGTGGTTACGCCATCTCTATGCGCAAACCCAAGAGAAAAATCCGTTCTTCAAAGAAATTACCTTTGAACAGTTCCGTGAGCGAGGCATTATCAAGCAGAAAGATCCTGCCGGTCATATGGTGGCGTTCAAAAAATTCCGCCAAGATCCGGTGGCAAATCCGCTTGAAACGCCGTCAGGCAAAATTGAGATTTACTCTGAACGTTTGGCGAAAATTGCCGAAACGTGGGAATTACCGGAAGGTGATGTGATTAGCCCACTGCCGATCTACGCTCGCCAATTCGAGGGCTGGGACGATCCAAAACGTGAGCAGTTCCCACTGCAATTAGTCGGTTTCCACTATAAATCTCGTGTGCATTCGACTTATGCGAACGTGGATGTGTTAGAGCAGGCATCTCGCCAGTCGGTGTGGATCAACCCACTTGATGCCGAAAAACGTGGCATTAAAAACGGCGATATGGTGCGGATTTTCAACGATCGTGGCGAAACCCGTGTGATGGCAAATGTCACGCCACGGATTATGCCGGGTGTTACCGCAATGGGTGAAGGGGCGTGGTATATGCCGGACGGCAATCGGGTCGATCACAATGGCAGCTTTAACGTGCTGACCACACAACGCCCATCGCCGCTCTCCAAAGGCAATCCGCAACACACCAACTTGGTGCAAATTGAACGAGTACAAGGGTAAGGGGGTAGAAAATGAGTAAAAAACAGTACGGCTTTTATATTGATTCACAGCGTTGCACAGGATGCAAAACCTGCGAATTAGCCTGTAAAGATTACAAAGATTTAACCCCTGATGTCAGTTTCCGCCGTATTTACGAATACTGCGGTGGTGGCTGGAAACAAGAAGGCGAGGCGTGGACGCAAGATGTGTTCTCTTACTATCTCTCCATCTCTTGTAACCACTGTGACAACCCGGCTTGTGCCAGCGTTTGCCCGAGTAGGGCAATGCACAAGCGTGAAGACGGCTTTGTGGTGGTCAATCAAGACGTTTGTATTGGCTGCCAATACTGCTCAATGGCTTGCCCTTACGGTGCGCCTCAATTCAACCAACGCACAGGGCGTATGACCAAATGTGACGGCTGTTTCGAGCGTGTAGAGCAGGGCTTAAAACCAATGTGTGTGGAATCTTGCCCACTGCGTGCGTTAGATCTGTTGCCGATTGATGAACTGCGTGAGAAGTATGGCGAAATCAAAGATGTTGCGCCATTGCCACCATCGCACTATACCAACCCGAATATGGCATTACGCTTAAATACCAACGCCAAACCGACCGATTTTGAAGGCGGTTTCTTAGCTAATCCGAAGGAGGTTTAAAATGGGTGCAGGATTACACGAATTACCGCTGGTCTTCTTTACCGTCTTTGCACAGGCGGTGGTGGGGGCATTTATCGGCTTAACGCTGGTGCTTGCCACATCGCAAGGCAAATTGGCAGAAAATCGAGTGCATTATGCGATGACGATTTTGTGGGGGCTTATGGCGTTAGGCTTTATTGCATCCACCACCCACTTAGGTTCGCCAGAACGTGCTTTCAACGCTCTAAACCGTGTCGGGGCATCGGATTTGAGTAACGAAATTTTCACTGGCTCAACGTTCTTTGCCTTAGGCGGTGCATACTGGGCATTGGCAACGGCGGTATTTTTGCAAAAAGATAGCGTAAAACTACCGCTTGTCAGCCCACTCGCAAACCTTATCGCCCCGATTGCCAACAAATTACCCAAAGGTTGGGCAACACTCGGCAGAATTATCGTGGCGATTAGCGGTGTGATTTTCGTTGCGGCAATGGCGAAACTCTACCTCATCCCAACCGTGCCAACGTGGAACAGCATTTTCACCCCACTCTCATTCGGCCTAACCGCCTTACTGGCAGGTTCAGCCTTAACAGTGGTGCTGTTACAGTTAGCAAAAGTGGAAACAGGGCAATCTCTGTTCGCCAAACTTGTTGCACTCTTTGCGGTGATTGCGTTGGTGGTTACTTTCTTCCACTACCAACACCTAGCCCAAACCAAAAATGCGATTTTCCAAGCCCTTGATTTAGTGCCGGGCTATATGACATACAGCATTATCCGTTTTGGCTTGATTTTTGTTGGCGTGGTAGCGGTATTCATCAGCCTGAAAAAACAGTGCGTATGGTTAAGCGGATTGGGTTTTGTGCTGATTGTTGCCGGAGAATTACTGGCAAGAACCCTGTTCTACGGCACACATATGACTGTGGGCTTGAAAGCGTTAGGGGGCTAAGTTTGATAAGTTATCAAGCAATAAATTAATCCCTTTTCTTTGACTTAAAAAGCCATAATGGATCTATTTAGTCCATTATGGCTTTTTGTATCGAGCAAATTTGTTAACTATTTTTACTCTGTCGATATTGGCTCGGTGTTTCGCCATAAGCCTTTTTAAAGGCGGTAATAAAATGTGGCTCAGACTGAAAACCGCAGGCTAGGGCAATGCTTAAGACCGAATCAGGCTGGCTTTTCAGCAGCATTGCCGCTTTTTGCAGCCGTATTTTATGCACAAAAGCGTGGGGGCTAATACCTAAATTTTTGTTAAATAAGCGAATAAGTTGTGAGCGGGAGAGGTGAACCACTGCCGCCATTTCCTCAATTTGCCAAGAAAGCTCAGGGTTTAATAAGATTTCACGCATTAAAGGGCGTAATCGGGTATCTTGCCACGCTTTTAACACGCCGACCGTTTCCCGTTCGTGGTGGGTTAAATATTGGCGGAAAATCATCGTGAGAATCACTAATGCCAATGAATTGACTACTGACTTACTGGCAAAACCCGGATCATCACCTTCTTGGCGGAGCAGACTTAAAATGGCGTTTAATGGGGTTTCAGTTGCTTGAAAAATCAGCATTTCAGGTAGGTTATCCATTAAATCGGCTTGGCTATCATAGTGAAAATGTAGGCAAAACAGATCACATTCTGATTTTGTCTTGCTGTTTTGCACCAAGGTAAAGCCACCGAGCTCTGCTTGGTTAATCACGCTTTTGGCATTAACTGGCTCAATTTGGCTGCGTAATGTGTGATCGGCTGATTTTGGAAAAAAGGCAATATCGCCTTGATTAAGCTGAATAGTTTCGCCGTTATAGTAAAGATAAGCCGAGCCTTGGCTGACAATATGTGCCACAGCTTGCCTATCTTGATACGGGTTATCTAGCTGCCATTTGCCCTGTAGTTGGCATTTGACGTTGATTCCTGCCGAAATTTGGGAAAACGCCAAGAGTTTGTCTAAAACGTCCATTTTTAATCCTAAAATTGCGATGATTTCATTACAAGATGATATTTTTTGATAATAAATTCTATCAAATAAATGCAAAAATAGCTTTAAAGTTTACAGTTCATAATGGAGAAAATTATTATGTCATCTTTTCAAAATTGGGCAGAGCATACCACTCACGTTAAACAATCTTTCGGTAAATTAGGGCAGAAACATCCGAAAATGTTAGAAGCTTATAAAGCATTGGGAACGGCTGCGGCGGCTGAAGCCTTAGATCACAAAACCCGAGAGTTGATTGCTGTGGCAGTAGCGGTCACGACACGTTGTGAGAGTTGTATTAGTGTACACGCAGAAGAAGCGGCAAAAGCCGGTGCAACCGAAAGTGAAATTGCCGGTGCATTGGCAACCGCTATTGCATTAAATGCAGGTGCGGCTTACACTTATGCATTGCGTGCTTTAGAAGCCGTTGAGCAACAAAGATAGGAGGGAATATGAAAAAATGGATTTCAGTTTTGGTGTTAGCACTTGGTTTGCCAATTCACGTTAATGCGGAGCAAGCCACCGCTCAGCAAACACACGCAACGAAAGCAGCAGGTATTTGGATCGATGTGCGTTCAGCAGAAGAATTTCAGCAGGGGCATTTGAGTGGAGCATTGAATATCACACATACGGAGATTGCAAAACAGGTTTCTCAAATTGCCCCTGATAAAAATCAGCCTATCAATCTTTATTGTCGTTCAGGAAAACGAGCTGAAGCGGCTCGCAATGAGCTGCAAAAATTGGGCTATACCAACATTGTGAATCACGGTGGTTACACAGATTTAGTGAAACAAGGGCTGAAATAGCACCTTAATAGCGAATAACAGTGCCGAGCAAATGCTCGGCATTTTTGTTGAGAAAAAACCTATTTGCAAAAAATTTCAAAAATCTCACCGCTTGTAAGCCTAGCCCTAACCGATGGATTTCAAGTATAATATTGCAACGCAAACGTTTGCTTTAAATGTAAAGGAGAAAGAATATGACAACAATCGGCACCCCGTTAAGACCTAATGCAACCAAAGTGATGATGTTAGGTTCGGGCGAATTAGGCAAAGAAGTGGTGATTGAACTGCAACGCTTGGGCGTGGAAGTAATTGCGGTGGATCGCTACGAAAATGCCCCGGCACAGCAAGTGGCACACCGTGCTTATACGATTTCAATGTTAAACGGCGCTGCATTACGTGCATTGGTTGAAAAAGAGAAACCGGATTTTATCGTGCCGGAAGTGGAAGCAATTGCGACCGCTACCTTAGTCGAGTTGGAGCAAGAGGGCTATACTGTAATTCCTACCGCAAAAGCAACACAATTAACCATGAACCGAGAGGGTATTCGCCGTTTGGCGGCGGAAGAGTTAGGGCTGAAAACGTCCCCTTACCGTTTTGTCGATAATTTCGAGCAATTCCAACAGGCGATTAGCGAAATCGGTATTCCGTGCGTGGTGAAACCGATTATGTCCTCGTCCGGACACGGTCAGTCGGTGGTTAAATCCGAAGCCGATATTCAAAAAGCGTGGGATTATTCGCAAGAAGGCGGGCGTGCCGGCGGTGGACGCGTGATTGTGGAAGGCTTTATCAAATTTGATTATGAAATTACCCAGCTTACCGTTCGCCACATTCACGGCACATCATTCTTAGCCCCAATCGGCCATATCCAAATTGACGGCGACTATCGTGAATCGTGGCAGCCGCAAGCGATGTCGGAAATCGCCTTAAAACGTGCCCAAGAAACCGCTGAAAAAATTACCACAGCACTTGGCGGACGTGGCATTTTCGGCGTGGAACTCTTTGTGTGTGGCGATGAGATTATCTTTAACGAAGTCTCGCCACGTCCGCACGACACGGGTATGGTGACAATGGCATCGCAAGAGCTTTCGCAGTTTGCCCTACACGCCCGTGCGATTTTGGGTTTACCGATTCCGGAAATTCACCGCATCAGCCCGGCGGCATCAAAAGCGATTGTGGTGGAGGGTAAATCGGATAATGTGTGTTTCGGCGG
The DNA here is from genome assembly GCF_036880405.1 of Mannheimia indoligenes. NCBI lineage: Bacteria > Pseudomonadati > Pseudomonadota > Gammaproteobacteria > Pasteurellales > Pasteurellaceae > Mannheimia > Mannheimia indoligenes. The sequence continues at coordinate 82,803 of NZ_JBAJJM010000002.1, forward strand.
CTTGGAAAACGTCTTAGCCGAAATCGGCACCAACATTCGTTTATTCGGCAAAGGCGAAGTGAATGGACACCGCCGTTTGGGAGTGATTTTAGCTCGTGATGAAAACACCGATAAAGCATTGGAAAAGGCTCGTAGAGCCTATGATCAGCTAGATATCAGCTTATAACAACAAGGGCTATTAAATAGCCCTTTTCTTTTGAAAATTACCAATACTTGTGACGCCAGCCGTGATGATAACCCACACCAATACTTGGGTAAATTACAGGGCGAATTGGATAAATTGTACTTTTTGAGCGTCTATCACTTTGGTTTAGTGCTTCATTGTTTGGTTGAGCATTTTTATCCACAGTTTGTTTAGTTAATATTCGTTGTTGATAATCGTGAACGGCTTGCATATCCATTGGCACAGTGCTTTGTTGTGCTGGAGTTGAACAAGCAGTAATGACGATTGATGAAACGAGTAGCATAATTTTTTTCATATCATTTCCTTATATTTGCAAAAAATTTGTTAATTTAGACCGCTTGTTTTCTATTTTTATCTTAAAGGTTTGTAATTTTTACCGATAAAATAAAAAAGGACGCACTAGGCGTCCTCATCTCTATTCTTTAAAATTAAAGAGCAGATTTTGCTTTTTCAACTAAAGCGGCGAATGCTACTTTGTCGAATACAGCGATGTCAGCTAAAATCTTACGATCGATTTCAACAGATGCTTTTTTCAAGCCGTTGATGAATTTGCTGTAAGATAAACCGTTTTGACGTGCTGCAGCGTTGATACGAGCAATCCATAATTGACGGAATTGACGTTTACGTTGACGACGGTCACGGTAAGCATATTGACCAGCTTTAATTACAGCTTGGAACGCAACGCGATAAACACGTGAACGCGCACCATAATAACCTTTAGCAGCCTTAAGAACTTTCTTATGGCGTGCTCTTGCAATAACACCACGTTTTACACGAGCCATTATTTAATCTCCTAAATTGTCTATTTTGATTTATGGACGACTTCTCGCCCCTAAGAATTACTATTCGTACGTTTGTGTTTTTAACGCAGCCTTAGGCTTATGCGTATGGTAAACACGCTACTACTAAAACTTGGTCTGCTTTCGCTACCATTGATTTATGACGTAAATGACGTTTACGTTTAGTGGTTTTCTTAGTCAAAATATGACGTAAGTGAGATTGTTTACGTTTGAAACCGCCAGAAGCTGTTTTTTTGAAACGCTTAGCAGCACCACGTACTGTTTTAATTTTAGGCATTGTTAAAAAACTCCGCATTGTTTTTGGTTTAAATGAATAATCAGGCGAACTCTTATGAGTTACTTGGTTGCACTGATTACGCTACTTTACGGCTTTCACCGCAATCTAAAAAAGCAGCTCAGGCTGCTGAGTGTGCCTGTCTGCTTTTGTTTCTCTTTACGAAAAACGAGCGAATTTTACAGAATAAGCTCGCTTTTTGCAAGTGAATTATTTTTTCTTCGGTGCGATAACCATCACAACTTGGCGACCTTCCAATTTGCCCGGTGCAGATTCAACTGCTGCAATCTCAGCAGTATCTGCTTTCACACGTTCTAAAACGTCCATACCGATCTCTTGGTGAGCCATTTCACGTCCGCGGAAGCGAACCGTAATTTTTACTTTATCGCCATCTTCTAAGAAGCGAAGAATGCTACGCAATTTAACTTGGTAATCGCCATCATCTGTACCCGGACGGAATTTGATTTCCTTCACTTGTACCACTTTTTGCTTTTTCTTTTGCTCTTTTGCCGCTTTTTCTTTTTCATAGATGAACTTACCGTAGTTCATAATACGACAAACAGGCGGTTCAGCATTTGGGCTGATTTCTACTAAGTCTAATTCAGCTTCTTCAGCTTTTGTTAATGCTTCTTGAATTGATACAATACCAAGTTGTTCGCCATTTTCATCAGTTAAGCGAACTTCTTTCACACCACGAATTTCTTCATTAATACGGTGTGCACGGTTTGTTTGAACACGTTTTACAGGTTTAATAGCCTTATTCCTTCTAGTAAATTTTTGGTTAAATAAGACCGCTTGAAAGCGGTTAAGTATTTTTATAGTGTCCGTTTTATTTTATAAAAAACAGATAAACGTTCGGATTCTATAGGATTTTCAATGCTTATGCAATAATAAACCCTTATTTAGCTCCCTATTTTCGGTTATTTTGATGTTCTTTGATTAATGTCATAAATGCTTGACCAAATCGTTCAAATTTTCGCTCACCGACACCGTTTATTTCGAGCATTTCCACTTTTGAAGTCGGCAGGAATTCCGCCATTTCTTGTAGCGTGGCATCATTAAATACAATATAAGGCGGAATATTTTCCTTATCGGCAATCTGTTTACGCAAGAAGCGAAGACGAGCGAATAGGTCTTTATCATAACGATGGCTTGCTTGTTTTTGCACAAATGCCGTGGCGGAAATACCCAAGCGTGGCAATGCCAGTTGTAACGGTTTCTCACCACGTAAAAAAGGTCTTGCACTTTCGGTTAATTGAAGAGCTGAATGATTAGCTATATTTTGATAAATCAGTCCTAAATGAATGAGTTGTCTTACCACATTCTGCCAATAATGCTGGCTCTGTTCTTTCCCAATACCGTAAACTGAAAGTTGATCGTGATTGTGTTCACGAATTTTTAAGTTATTCATTCCACGAAGTACAGCAATAATGTGGTGCTGACCGAAAATCTGCCCTGTTCGATAAATAACCGACATCACTTTTTGAGCATCGAGTAAGCCATCATATTTTTGTGGCGGATCTAAGCAAATATCGCAGTTTTTGCAATCTTCTTGTTTATGTTCGCCAAAGTAATTGAGTAAAACTAAGCGGCGGCAAGTTTGTGATTCCGCAAATTCGCCGATAGCGTGTAACTTGTGCTGTTTGATGTCTCTTTGTTCGCTTTCTGGCTCTTCTAAGAGGATTTTTTGTAGCCAGCCATAATCGCTTGGATCGTAGAAAAGTATTGCTTCCGAAGGAAGATCATCTCGTCCAGCACGTCCTGTTTCTTGGTAATAAGATTCGATAGAACGGGGAAGATCGAAGTGTACAACAAAACGGACGTTTGATTTGTTTATCCCCATTCCAAAAGCAATGGTTGCCACCACAATTTGAATGTCATCTCGCTGAAATGCATTTTGTACAAATTCTCGCTGTTCAAAACTCATTCCTGCGTGATAGCCCAGCACGCTAATATTTCTGGAAGCTAATTTTTCAGTAATTTCTTCCACTTTTTTACGGCTATTGCAATAAATAATTCCACTTTTTCCCTGCTGTTTATTGATGAATTTCAGCAACTGTTCAAGTGGCTTAAATTTTTCTTGTACCGTATAGCGAATATTCGGACGATCAAAACTACCTAAATAAATATGTGGATTATTTAGACGTAAATGGTGAAGAATATCCGCTCGTGTTGTTGGGTCTGCTGTGGCGGTTAGTGCCATTAACGGCACGTTAGGAAACGTATTTCGCAAGCCACCAAGTAGAGTGTATTCAGGGCGGAAATCGTGTCCCCATTGGGAAACACAATGGGCTTCATCTACGGCAATAAAACTAATTTTACAGAGTGAGATAAAATGGAAAAAGCCTTGTGTCATCACTTTCTCAGGGGAAAGATAAAGTAATTTTAATTTACCTGATAAGGCTTTTTGCTCTACAAGCTGTTGTTCTTCGAGTGTTTGAGTAGAGTTTAAATAGGCAGCTTCAATACCATTGGTAATGAGCTGATCTACTTGATCTTTCATTAATGAAATCAGTGGCGAAATAACGAGCGTTATGCCATCCAAACATAGAGCAGGTACTTGATAGCAAAGGGATTTTCCACCGCCTGTTGTCATAATTACAAGGCAATCACGATTTTCCAACACGGCAGAAATGACTTCTTCTTGCCCGTCTCGGAATTTTTGATAGCCAAAAACATTATTTAAAACAGAAATTGCGGTGGTATTCATTATTTTTATATGTGGGGAAGCACTATGTGCCTCCGCAAGCGGTTTATTTGAGGAAAAAATTTACAAATATAAATTATAAAAGGACGCACTTCAGTACGCCCTTACAAACAATTAGAAAGAAATGCTTTCACCGTGTCGAGCAAAAGCTTCTTCTAAATGTTGCCAGAAGGTGCGACCTTCGTCTGTAACCCATTCTCCATCAATGTTTTTAAAATGAATGCCACCTAATTTGCTGGCAAGCCATAGTTCTAACATCGCTTCTTGTTTGTTAATGATGATTTGTGATTCGTCATCAAAGGTTAAAGTGCAAACTGCACCTTGAATTTCGGTATCAACCGATAAACCTTCGTCATCAATTTTTTCTTCAATTTGCTGCCATACTTGTTCAACAGATTGGTGGAATTGTGCTGTGTTCATTTTTTATCCTTAAAATATGTTGTTGTTTGAAAGAGATATTTTTGCAAAATTACCAAGAAATTTGACCGCTTGCAATGCTATTTAATTGGCGGTAGTTCGGTCATCGCCCAGCGAGGTTTTACGCTAATACTTAAATCGCTGTGTTCGCCGTTTTTTAAACGTAAAAAACCTGTGTAGGCAATCATCGCACCGTTGTCGGTGCAAAATTGCGGGCGAGGGTAAAATACTTCGCCTTTGAGTTTTTGCATCATTTCGGCAACGTCGGCACGTAATTGCTTGTTGGCACTTACACCGCCTGCCATCACTAGCCGTTTATAGCCTGTTTTTTCTAATGCCCGTTTGCACTTAATTAAAATAGTATCCACTACCGCTTGTTGGAACGCGTGAGCAATATCGCAACGAGTTTGCTCGTTAATTTCGCCATTTTCGTTTGCGTTGGCTTTAATGGTATTTGCAGCAAAAGTTTTTAAGCCGGAAAAGCTGAAATCTAAGCCCGGTCGGTCGGTCATCGGGCGTGGGAATTTAAAACGATTTGGTGTGCCAGATTCGGCAAGTTTTGACATCGCAACTCCTGCCGGGTAATCCAAACCTAATAATTTCCCGGTTTTGTCAAATGCTTCACCTGCGGCATCGTCAATAGATTCGCCCATTAATTCGTATTTGCCGATACCATCGACTTTCACTAATTGGGTGTGTCCGCCTGAAATTAATAACGCCACAAACGGAAATTCGGGAGCGTTTTCTTCCAACATAGGAGCAAGCAGATGCCCTTCCATATGATGAACGCCAAGAGCCGGCACATTCCACGCATAAGCTAAAGAGCGAGCAATGGTTGAGCCTACTAATAATGCTCCAACCAAGCCCGGACCGGCGGTATAAGCAATACCATCAATATCGGAAGGCTGAAGGTTAGCTTCTTTTAGGGCTTCTTGGATGAGTGGGAGCGTTTTGCGGATATGATCTCGTGAAGCAAGCTCCGGCACAACACCACCATAATCAGCGTGCATATCAATTTGGCTGTAGAGCTGGTTTGCTACTAAGCCTTTTTCTTCATCATAAATGGCAACGCCGGTTTCATCGCAAGAGGTTTCAATACCTAAAATTCGCATAATTTCCTAATGAGCTAATAAGTTATAAAGCCAAAAGGGGCGAAACCGCCCCTAATATTCTGGTATATTTAATTAGAATTGTTCACCATATTCCGGTTTTGCCGGGTTTGGTAAGGTTTTATTTTCGTATTCTTTAATTAATAGTTCGGTTTTTTGCTCTGAATCTTGAATACCCATTTGTTTAAATGCTTCTTTCAGATAAGGAAGGGCATTTTTAGTTGCTTCGGTATTTGGATAGAAACGCAACATTTCTTCTACGCGATTTACTACTGCAACGTACGCATTACGTTTATCATAGAATTTTACGATCGATAATTCGTGTTCGGATAAACGGTTGAATAAATAGTTCATCCAATTTTGAGCATCTTGAGCATATTGGCTTTGTGGATAGTGCTGAACGATAGTTTGGAAGTTACCGTAAGCGTTACGCACATTATCCACTGCACGAGAAGCACGATTTACTTTAAAGAAATCTTGGATAAAATTATCGCCTAAGCGTGCATTTGAAAGACCGGCTAAGTAGAATACATAATCCATATTGGCTGCATTTGGATAAGAACGGGCGAAACGTTCTGCAGCATCTAATGCTTTATAATATTCGCCTACTTTATATTGTGCATAAATTAAACTTAATTGGGTTTGTTCACCAAGACCTGAATATTGACCACCTTTAGCACTCACTCCCTCTAAATAACGAATGGCAGAGTTATAATCGCCGTCTTGTAAATAGGTTTGCCCTTTGCTATAAAGATCTTGAACGTTTGATTCTTCGATGTCTTTATTAGAACTTGAACAACCTACAACAAGCCCTGCTAATGCTAATGTGGCAAGAGTTTTAAATTTACGCATATGTTTTACCTATAAAAAGTGTCTGAGACCAAAAGTTAATGTACAATACCTCAGACTAAGAATAACTTATGAAGTTCATCTCACTATTTTATATAACATCACGCAAGTAAGCAAATGACTAATTAGGATTTATATTTTAATGACTACTCAAAAAAAGATTTTAACCGCAGAAATTACAGCTGACCTATTAGGTGCTCGTTTAGATCAAGCACTGGCACAACTTTTTCCGGATTATTCACGTTCACGCATTAAAGTGTGGATTGAAAGCGATTTAGTAAAAGTGAACGGCAATATCATCAATAAAGCACGAGAAAAAGTATTTGGTGGCGAAATGGTGGAAATTACCGCTGAAATCGAAGAAGAAATTCGTTTTGAGCCGCAAGATATTCCGCTCAATATTGTGTATGAAGATGACGATATTATTGTTATCAATAAACCAAAAGATTTAGTGGTTCACCCCGGAGCGGGCAACCCTGATGGTACGGTATTAAATGCGTTGTTGCATTATTATCCGCCGATTGCAGAAGTCCCACGAGCCGGCATTGTGCATCGTTTAGATAAAGATACAACAGGCTTAATGGTGGTAGCGAAAAATATTCCAGCCCAAACTCACCTAGTAACAGCATTACAAAAACGCCGTATTACGCGTGAGTATGAAGCAGTCGCAAGCGGCATTATGACTCAAGGTGGTAAAGTTGATGAACCAATGGCTCGTCACCCAACCAAGCGTACTGCGATGGCTGTTCACCCAATGGGGAAACCGGCTGTGACTCACTATCGCATTATGGAGCGTTTCCGTAACTACACCCGCTTGCGTTTACGTTTGGAAACCGGGCGTACTCACCAAATTCGTGTGCATATGGCACATATTGCTCACCCTTTATTAGGTGATCAACTTTATGGCGGCAGACCTCGCCCACCAAAAGGAGCAAGTGAGGAATTTTTATCTGTTTTACGCAGTTTTCAACGCCAAGCATTACACGCTATTATGCTACGCTTAGAACACCCGATTACAGGGGAATTGATGGAATGGCACGCTCCATTACCGGAAGATTTTGTGGAACTCATTCAAGCATTAAAAGCGGATTACGAGCTTTATAAAGATGAACTAGATTATTAATTTAACGTATTGCGTTTATAATTTAGACTTGTTATATTGAAGTCGTTTTCATAACAAACAAAAAATAAGGAGTGTTTTATGAAAAAATTAGTATTAGCAATTTTAGCAAGTGCAACTTTCTTAACAGCGTGTAACACTGTTGATGGCGTAGGCAAGGATGTTGAGAAAGCTGGTGATCAAATCCAGAAAGCAGCACAATAAGAATAATTAAAAAACCTCTGATAAGCTCAGAGGTTTTTTGTTATAGAAAAATCATAAAACTAACGCAATCAAAAAAAGTAGGATAACAGGAAATTCCAACATTCCGATCTGTTTTACATTCAAGCCTAAACTCGGCACAATAATCGCACGAGCAGTTGCAATTAAATAGGCAAAAAAGACCGCTTGCATTGAACTCAAACAATAAATAAGAGTTAATAGTAGGTGTGTTGCGATGCTGAGCTCCATATATACAGGGTTTTTACGTTCTCTCACCATACTTTTTACATAGAACGTAGTGGCAATAAAAAACAGCGTAGGGTGGAGTAGAATCTCAATATTATATTGTTTTGTAACAATATAATAAGCTGCCATTCCCATTACCCCGAAAGTTAAAATGCCTGCAATATCATTCCACAAATTCCGTTCATCTTTTTGCTTGGCAAAGTAAATTTGAATTAATCCAAGCGGTAGAATTATCACTAAAAATTGCAAAATAGCAGGCACATTATAAATAACAGGCAAAGCAAAGAGTAAACTTAAAGCGAAGTAAATTTTTGCCCATTTTTTATTACGTTCGGTTGGTTTTTTGCTAAATAAAGAGAGAAAAGGGTAAGAGAAAAGATAGAGGAATAGCCAAGAAAGCCCAAAGAAAATATGCAAAGGTGTAAATCCACTTGTGATGACCACATAAAGAAAAGGCAGCATTGCCATTGCTAATGCACCGTGTTGGTTGGAAATAACGGGTTTTTCTTTGAACATTCGATTTCCTTATTAGGTGAAAATAAAAAGGCGACTATTTTAGTCGCCTTTAAATTTTAAGAAATCCTAGAATAATTTTCTAGAGGTCTCGTATAATTCTTCTTTAAACGGACGACGCATATTATTAATTGCATCAATAATATCGTGATGAACTAACTGCTCGTTTTGAATACCGACACAGTGTCCGCCAAAACCTTGTAATAATAATTCTACCGCATAAACGCCCATACGAGAGGCTAAAATACGGTCAAATGCACAAGGTGCACCACCTCGTTGGGTATGACCTAACACAGTTGCACGAGTTTCGTGTCCGAAACGCTCTTCAATCTCTTTTGCTAATTCGTGAACATCAGTCATTAACTCAGTAATTGCAATGATAGAATGGCGTTTACCTTTTTGGAAACCATCAGAAATACTATCCATTAATGCTTCTTTATTCAATCCTTTTTCCGGCACGATAATATATTCACAACCGCCGGCTAAGGCTGCACTAATGGTTAAATCACCACAATGGCGACCCATTATTTCAACAATAGAAATACGTTGGTGAGAACTTGATGTATCACGTAAACGGTCAATTGCTTCTAAAGCGGTTTCTAACGCAGTTTGATAGCCGATAGTATAATCAGTACCTACGATATCATTATCAATCGTGCCCGGAATACCGATACACGGATAACCAAATTCCTCAGTTAATAACTTCGCTCCCATATAAGAGCCATCGCCACCAATAACAACTAACGCATCAATATCATATTTTTTTAATGTTTCTACGCATTTTTTACGTACTTCAGGGCGTTTGAATTCAGGAAAGCGTGCTGAACCTAAGAATGTACCGCCACGATTGATAGTTTCTGATACAGAGCGTCTGTCTAGTGGAATCACTTTATCGTGATAAAGCCCTGAATAACCATCTTGAACGCCACAAACTGCTAATCCTTCATTTAATGCTGCACGCACCACACCACGAATAGCGGCATTCATACCCGGTGCATCGCCACCGCTGGTTAAAATCGCAATTTTCTTGATTTTTTTACTCATCTAAAAACACCTTTTTGATAAATTAAATTTAAAATAGAAACTAGTGTAAAGATTACAATATTCAGCCTTTTCGTTCTACTAAAAAATATGTATTTTTTGATTTAGCTTAGCTTTCTTGCAAAATTTCGAGTGCAAAATCTAAGGCGTTGAAAAAATGCTCAATATCCTCTTTTGTATTGTAATGAGCCAGCGAAAGGCGAAGTGTGCCGCTTTCTTGCAAATAACGCAAATAAGGCTTAGCACAATGTTCGCCGTGCCGAATAGCGATTTTACTCTGGGTCAAAAAAGCGGCAATATCGGCAGGGTGTTGATCTTTAACCACAAAACTAATAGTCGGTGTATTTTGTTGTCCGATAATTTGCAAATGTTGATAAGAATTTAACCGCTTGCGGGTGTATTCTGCTAACGTATAAAGTTGTTGATTAAGTTCTGTAAAATTCCATTTCTCTAACCAAGCCAAAACTTGTCCAAAACCAATAATACCTACAATATTTGGCGTGCCTGCTTCCAACCGGTAAGGCAAATCTGCTACAGTTAGTTCACTTTCAGTAACGTTTTTCAGCATTTTGCCACCGAATACAAGCGGTCGAATTTGCTCCAAACTTTGCAATTTACCGGTCAGCACGCCCACACCGTTTGGACCATACATTTTATGGGCGGAAAAAGCGTAGAAATCGGCATCAAGTTTTTGCACATCCACTTGCTCACAACATACAGCTTGAGCAATATCTAACACAATTTTAGCGGAAGTGTGTCGGCGAATAATTGGGATTAAATGTTCCGCAGGTTGGCGAACCCCTGTTACATTGGAAACTAAATTAAAAGCGACGATTTTGGTTTTTTCTGACAACGCATTTTTAAGTGTTTCAGCTTCAATTTGATACTGTTCATTAAGTGGCAGCACAATAAGTTTTGCTCTTGTGCGTTCGGCAAGTTGTTGCCAAGGAATAAAATTGGCGTGATGTTCTGCCACTGAAATCACAATTTCATCACCTTCTGCAATTTGATGCTCCAAGCCATAAGCCACAGTGTTAATGCTTTGGGTTGTGCCACTGGTCCAAATTACCGCTTCACGGGCTTCCACATTAAAACGTTTCATCACCAAATCACGAGCCAGCTCATATTGCTCGGTTTGCGGCAAATCATACTGACTACGATGCACCGAACCGGCAGAGGCGTAAAATTCGCTGGTTGCTTGAATCAGCACATCAGGTTTCAGCGTTGTAGCGGCGGAATCTAAATAAGTCCAACCGTCAGCTTGGGTGAAAAAGGGAAAATAGGTACGAAATTGTTGGTTACGCATATAATTTGCCTTAAATGAGAATGAATGTTATTTTGTAGATGCGTTTTTTCTGAGTTGAGGTATTGTAGATAAAAAATAACTTGCTCAATTATTAAAAATCATATTGTTGGCTTATCTGCTCTCTCAAATATTGGATATATCATAGCACAATTTAACCTTCCTGACGTCCTTAGCCTTATAGTTTGCTTTTGGTATTGGCTGACTTATTTATTATTGTTAGCTCTTTTCTGAAGCATAGAAAGAGAGTAGAAATAGAGAGACTACGCGAAATGAACATTAAAAGAATGGTAATTGTATTTCTCATTGCAATGATTTATGTATTTGTGGTTCGTAAAATATTAAAAATGAAAGTGTGGTAAATACGAATATTGTTAGTAGACATAGTTATATTACTCTTAGTTTGTATTAGCCAGGGCCTCATTACACATAAAGAGAACAAATATACCAATTCTTGGTATGCCAATTTTTGCTGGTTTGGCAGTAGGTAAATTGGGTTTTGATCCTGCATTTGATACCTTTATTAAAAGTATAGAGAAGCAAATTCCAGATGCACTGGATAGAATGAAAACATTAATAAAAATGGGGATTTTTGTCTATATGATTTAAATCAGTAAGTCAGTATATAGAGGATATATTGTTATTTTATGTGGCTATTATAATGAAGTTGTTATTTTATTTTCGTTTGAAATGGAATTTAGTATAGGAAGTATGATTGTTTTTTATAGTGAGGTGTTGTTATGAGTATTTTAATGGTGGTTTTTATTGGTTTTATTTATTTTATGGTTTCTAATGTTATTTATCCATTGCTACCATTTGGTTTTAGTGAGATTGTTTATGATGTAATGTTTTTTTGTGTTTTATTTATTTGGTATTTTTTTAGAAAAGAATAGCAATGATATATTCGTTATTTTTATATAATTAAATGTTAATTAATATTAAGCTGTATATGAATCTATATGTGGATTTATATAGGAAACCTTAGTTATGTGTTTAGACAAGAAGCTATTGCATATCAGTCAAAAAATTTATCAAGATAAGCAGGCTTATTTAGTTGAAATTGAAAAAACGATGAATGACTATGCTGATTTAGTAAAGCATTATGAGAAATGATTAAAAGTAGGGCATTCCAGCCACGATGAAGTAAATATTTCGAAAAGCCGGCGGACAAAGACAACGATTATTTATTGCTAGAGCTTTATATAAAAAGCCTAAAATTCTCTTGATGGACGAGGCAACCAGCCATTTAGATGAAGAAAATGAGAAGTTTGTTAATCAAGCGATTTCACAAATGAATATAACAAGGATTATTATTGCTCATAGACAATCTACAATTCAATCAGCAGATAGAATTATTTCTTTGAATGAATGTTAAATTAATATCTATTTTGCTGAGCTTTCCGATACAGTTTATTACACGGAATGCCATCATTATTACCATCTAACGCTTTCCAACCGCATTGTTGAAAGTAGTGTTTTGCTTGTTCGTAATTGCCGATTTGGTTGCAGCTTAATTTAATTTTGCAGTTAATTGCTTGTGGTGGATTTGCAATATTTCCCGGTTTTTTGACCGCTTGTGGTAAGGCTGATGTATGCTCTTTTCGCCATTGGCTTGGATTGATGGGGAATTTGTCCTGCCATAAGCCGATTTTGGCGTGTTTTGCTTGATTTTGTGCCTCAATGTACTCTCGCTTTGTGGTATAAGCCCACGCCATACCGTTTTCTACTAAGGCTAAGTTGATGTTTTTACCGTTTAAATAGAGGGTAGCAAGTAAGCGTTGATAGCGATCGTAGCCTGAAATCACGGCAGTAATGTTTTGTTTAAATACTAACTGAGCCAGAGCTTGTTTAGCTCTATTTCCATAAGGCTGAGATTGTTCAGGTGCATCAATATGTATCAGTCTCACTTTAAGTGGTGTTTTGTTTACTAAGCAACTTAGGGTGTCGCCATCGCTAATTCCCACCACTTTGCAATTGATTTGTCGCTCATTTGCATAACTAATTGAAAACAATAGGCAAAAAATAAAGGTGTATAAAAATTTCATAAATAAAAATATAGGGCTAAATTGCCCTATATTCTATCAGTTTTTATTCTGTTTCGCCTTTTTTAAGGCGAGCAAAGAAATCTTTGGTTTCGCTAATAATTACTTTGCGTAAAGCAATAATTGCAATGAGATTTGGGAATGCCATTAAACCGTTTACAATATCGGCAATTGTCCAGATGGTGTCGAGTTGTAAAAACGGGGCAGCGGCAATTAACGCAATAAATAAAATGCGATAGAGCTTGATGTATTGGGTTCGTCCACGTGTTAAATAGACAAAACAACGTTCACCATAATAACACCAGCCTAAAATAGTGGTGAATGCGAAGAAAACTAAGCCAACTGTTACAATAATTGCACCAAATGAGCTGTCTAAGCCTTGAGTAAAGGCAGTTGTCGTGAGAGCTGCTCCTTTAATATCACCTGTCCAAGCACCTGAAATAATAATAACCAAGCCTGTCATTGTACAAACAATGATAGTATCTAAAAATGTGCCTGTCATTGAAATTAAGCCCTGTCTCACAGGTTCTTTGGTTTGAGCAGCAGCGGCGGCAATCGGGGCTGAGCCTAAGCCTGATTCATTCGAGAAAATACCGCGTGCTACACCCAGCTGAATGGCTTGCATTACCGTAAAACCAAATGCTCCACCTAATGCTGCTTGCGGATTAAAGGCAGCGTGAACAATAGTAACGATAGCTTGTGGTACTTTTTCGGCGTTGAGAATAATCACACACAGTGAAGCAACAACATAAGCGATAGCCATAAACGGCACAACAATGGTTGCAATTTTAGAAATACGTTTTACACCGCCAAGAATAATTGCAGTTACAATCAGCGTTAAAATAATAGCACTAAAGAGAATTGGCACATCGAAGGTACTTTCTAAGGCGTGCGTAATGCCATTTACTTGTGGGAAAGTGCCAATACCGAGTAACGCCACTAATACCCCAAAAAAAGCAAAGGCTTTAGCGAGCCAACGCCATTTTTTACCCATACCTAATTCGATATAGTACATTGGTCCGCCGGCAACGAAGCCCGCTTTATCTTTAGTACGATATTTAATCGCAAGCAATCCTTCGGCGTATTTAGTTGCCATACCGAATAGGGCGATGAGCCACATCCAAAATAATGCACCTGGTCCGCCCGAATGAATTGCGGTGGCAACACCAACAATATTCCCTGTACCGATAGTCGCTGCAAGGGCAGTAGCAAGGGCGGCAAAAGCTGAGATGTCTCCTGATTGTCCTTTCCCTTTTTCAGGTTTGAACATATAAACGAACGCTCGCCCAAGTTGGCTTAATTGAATGCCTTTTAAGGCAAGAGTGAGATAAATCCCTACGCCTGAAATTAAAATCAGAAGCGGCGGACCCCAAATAAAATTATTGATTTGATTAAGAATGGTGTCGATTGACATTAAATGTTCCTCGTAAAAATAACTTACAAGGAAAGAAAAGGAATGCTAGAACAAGCGGTTAAAAAACGGAAATTTTTTGCAAAAAATCAGCAAAAAACAACCGCTTGTATTATATAACTTTTCTCCCCTGTCCTTTTGCCTGAGCGTTTCACACATTGCTGCATTTTCGCCTTCGGCGGCTGATTTTTCATCAGCTCTCTCCAAGGGTTCGTCCAGTAACAGTCCTCGCAACTTAGTTGCACCTGAAAGAGTTTGCCTCGTCGGTGAAATGTTAATTCATTTCTCTCCAGCTACCTTCATCCGAACAATCTGATTTATTTCAGTTTGTGAAATAAAAAAGAGTTGCCAAATTCTAGCAACTCTTTTTCGCTCGTCAAGTTATTTAGTGATATTTTTTGCCTCTTGGCACTTCTTCTAAATCACTGAACAATACGGCATATTTTCTTGTGTCTTTATTTGATTCTAACGCCACTTTACACGCCATTGTTAAAGGAACAGAAAGCAACATTCCCACCGCTCCGAGCAACCAGCCCCAAAACAGAAGTGAAAGGAATACCACTAGAGTTGAAAGCCCTAGCTTTTTACCCATTAAACGAGGCTCTAAGGCATTACCGATAACCATATTAATGGCAACCATACCGATTAATGTTCCTAGCCCGATTGAAAAGCCATTTAATATGAGGGCTTGAATAACAATAGGAATGCCTGCCAAAATTGAACCGATATTCGGAACATAGTTAAGTAAGAAGCTAAACATAGCCCATAAAATAGCGTATTGGACATCTAACGATGTTAATAAAATCCATACAAAAATACCGGTAAGAAGACTAACAAAGGTTTTTACGCCTAAATAACCGATTACGCCTTCTAATACTTGGTTGATATACTCTTTTTCATTGCGTAAATCATCATCTTCACTTAACGCTAAAGCCAGTTTATATTTCGCTACAGGCATTTCCATTAGCATAAAAATGACGATTAAAAAGACCACAAAAATATTTGATAATGTACCGGAAAGCCCCACCAATAGCGAACTGACAAAATTCATAATGGAGCTTGGGTCAAATTTGCTCATCAGTTCTTCCTGTGAAATATGAATTGGTAAATTCCACTGCTGTGCAAATTCCAAAAGGGCACGAACTCTGGTTGAGAGCTGCGTTTTATATTGCGGTATTGAGCCGGTAAACTCTTGCAATGAGCTATTAATAATGCCTGCAAAAAAGGTAAAACCTAACAGAATCACTATCAGCAAGAGTGTAATTGCTAACCATAGCGGAATTTTTCGCTTCGTCATAAAATTAATCATTGGCGAGCAAATAATCGCAATGAAAAGTGCGAGTAGAAATGGCACTACAATCTCACTAGACAATTTAATACCGGCTAAAATAATAATGATTGCAGCGATAGAAACTAAACTACGGCTAGATGAAAGTATCATAAATATCCTTTTACAAGCGGTCGAAAATCGTTAATTTTTTGCAAATTACCGATTTTTAAACCAGCTTTCTAAAATTAAACAAGCGGAAATGGAATCCACTTTATCCTTTTTTAATGCTTTGTAGCCACCACGAGAAAAAATTTCCGCTTTGGCTTCAACGGTGGTTAAACGTTCATCTTGTAACTCAACAGGCAAATTAAAACGTCCGTTTAAGCGGTTAGCGAATTTTCGGGCTCTTTGGGTTAAAGGCTGTTCTGTTCCGTCCATATTTAATGGTAAGCCGACAACTAAAATATCGGGCTTCCATTCTTGCAACAGTTTACCAATTTCTTCCCATTTTGGAATACCGTCTCGGGCTTTAAATGAACTCAAGCCTTGAGCCGTGCCGGTAATACTTTGACCAACAGCACAACCAATGCTATTTGTGCCGAAATCGAAGGCAATAACGGTTTCGGACATTAAGCTCTCCCTGCTCTGGCTGGTATACCTGAAAGCCCCATCATTTCATAGGCTTCTGCCCAGCGATCTAAATAGCCGGTTTCAAATAATGTTTTTTCATTTGCTTCAGACACAATCCAATAATTTTGTGCAATTTCTTGCTCCAGTTGGTTGGTTCGCCACGTTGAGCAGCCTAAGCAAACAATAAATTTTTCCGGCGATTCGGGAGTACCGAAAGAGTCTAACACATCGCCTGAAGTTGTGAGTGTGATTCTATCCGTGATCGGATAAGTGTGAATAAAATCATTTTCTGTTTTGCTGTGAATGATAAAGCCCCTGTCTTGATTAACCGGTCCGCCGCTGAGCACCATTTGATCTTTATTATAATCACGCTGCTTTGCCATTTGGAAATCCATACGGGTAAGCAATTCAAGTACAGAAAGATCGGTTGGCGTGTTAATTACAACCCCCATCGCCCCTTGCTGATTGTGCTCACAAATATAGATAACGGTACGTTCAAAATAATCATCGTCCATTTCTGGGGTGGCAATCAGAAATTTGCCTTGTAAATTTTCTAGCATTAAATATCTCCAAAACACACTTGTAGGGCAGTAATGGCGGCAAGTGAGGCAGTTTCTGTGCGTAATACTCGTTTGCCTAACAATACTTCGGTAAAGCCTTCGCTTTCTGTCATCGCAATTTCTTCTGCCGATAATCCGCCTTCTGAACCAATTAATAAGCGTACTCCTGCACTCGGTACATTTGGCAGTTCCCGAATGGTATATTTGGCTCTTGGATGCAGATTAAGTTTTAGCATTTCATCTTGCTCTTTGCACCAATCGGTGAGCTTCATAATCGGGCGAATTTCAGGAATTTCATTTCGTCCGCATTGCTCGCACGCAGCAATCGCAATTTTTTGCCATTGTTGTAGTTTTTTATCTTGTCGTTCATCATTGAGTTTTACACCACAACGCTCCGACCAAAGAGGGGTAATAATTTTTACACCCAATTCCACCGATTTTTGAATGGTAAATTCCATTCTATCGCCTCTGGAAATCACTTGCCCTAAATGAATAGGCAAATTAGATTCTCTATCGTCTAATTCACTTGAATCAATTTTTGCAATAATTTGGCGTTTTTCGACCGCTTGTAATGTGGCGTGAAAAATATGGTTCGAGCCATCAAACAAAATAATCTGCTCGCCTTCTTTCATTCGTAGCACTCGCCCAACGTGATTAAATGCATCTTCACTTAAAATACAACTTTGCTGATTAGCTAATAGTTCCGGGTGGTAAATTCTTGGGATTCTCATTTTATATCTATTTAAAATATATCAAAGGCAGACTTATGTCTGCCTTATGGTAAGGGGAAATTGTTCAACAGTAAATTGAATTTATGTTATTTTCAATCAACATCACAAAATAGAAAACAACAAGCGGTTAAATTTTTTCAATTTTTTGCAAAAAACTGAGCAAATTTAACCGCTTGTAAGATGAGTTCAATATCAATTACTTGAATTGATGAATTGCTGCTGCGATTTCGTTATCGTTATAAATTGCTTTAACAACATCAGAATAGGCTTGGTCTAGCACCTTTTTGATTTCATCGTTGTTTGCACCAAATGCTCCTTCATAACCGCGTGTTGCGTTGAAGTTTTTGCTGAAGTTGCCTCTTGAACCTTGAACAGTAACTTCAACACCAACTTGTGCATCAGCTTTATAGCGTAAATTGCCTTGCTCAACTGTTGCGAAGAATTTACGAATATTCACAGTAACATTTGCATTTGCTGCACCTTGCACAATTTGGAAGCCTTTTGCGTTAAGGTCTTGCTGTACTGCTTGTTGGAACATTGCAGCCACTTCCGGCACTGCGGTTAAACGAATTAATTCACCGTTTTTAGTGTAGCTTGCAATTTCGCGTGAGGTACGTAAATCTTGTGTCATCACATTTACCGCAGCAGTTTGATTGTTGGTGTTAAATACCGCAGTTGGGGTTGGTGTTGCAAAAGTTAAAGTATTTGATTGGCTTTGACAACCTGCTAATAAAGCAGCTGCAAAGGTTGTCGCTAAAACTAAGGTTTTTTTAGATAATTTCATAATAAATCCTTCTGTTTAATAAATTATGAGAAAAATTTTCACTAGTATAGTATTATTTAGCCTTAATTTTCAATGAAAGAGAATAAAAATGTTAGTAGAACAAACAATTATTAATAAAATAAACAACGAATTTTCGCCAATTGTGTTGAATATTGAAAATGAAAGCTATATGCACAGTTCTGGTAGGGGGGCTGAATCCCATTTTAAACTGACATTGGTATCTGACAAATTTGAAGGGAAAAGAGCCGTTGCCCGTCATCAGGCAGTTTACGCTTGTTTGGCGGAAGAATTGGAAAATGGCGTTCACGCATTGGCTCTCCATTTATACACACAAAGTGAGTGGGCTGAAATTGGTGGAATTGTACCTAAATCGCCAAATTGTTTAGGTATTGGGCAGTAATCCGTTCAAAATTTGATTTAATTTATTTTGTGAAGAAAATACTTGAAATAAAGTCGTAATATTGCTATATTTATACCATCTTTTTGTTGATTCGGTGAGATGTCCGAGTGGTTGAAGGAGCACGCCTGGAAAGCGTGTATATGGGAAACTGTATCGAGGGTTCGAATCCCTCTCTCACCGCCATCATAATGAAAGATTCCTTACTGTTTTCATAGATATTTCCTTGGTTAAGTAAAAGTAGAAATACTTTTTTATTTTTTTAGGTTATCCCCAAACATTTTTGTTTGGGGATTTTTTTATTCTTTATTTTTTTATTCTTCAATGTAGAAATAAAAAAGAGATTCCTAAGAATCTCTTTAATCGCATATTAACGAATTTTATTCAATTTATAATTGTTTGTGCTTTTTACCGTATTACCGTTTGGATCGCAAAGCTCAACATATTGGTCGGAAACTTGGAATGCCAAATTACCGGAAGCGTGTTCTAAACGGATCACGTTTGATTTGTTTGCTTCCCAAGTGTATGTGCCGTTATCACGGTAAGAATACTCTTTTTTATCTTTGAAATAGATAGTATCGTATTGATAAGTTCTATCTGCGTTTAGAGTCAGCTGTGCTTGAATTTTTTCGCAGTCAGCACAAGGAAATACACCTGCATAAGTACCTGTTACGCTTTTTTGTGGTAACAATGAACACGCACCTAGCATAGTTGCGGTAAATCCAATGAGTGCAATTTTTTTCATATTCTTTTCCTCTTTTTAAATTTTAACGCTCGGATTTACTCTAAATTCAAGCTGGGTTATTTCAGGTAAATCGGTTTGTATCTGTGCTAACAGAGCAGTTTGTTGTAACAATAAACCTTGCCTCACGGTTGCACTTTGTACATTAATAATGAGTTGATTATCAACTAAATTTGCCACTCGGTAAAGCCCACGATAAGATTCCGGCAAGATTTTCTGAATTTTTTGGTTTAAATCATTCACAAAATTTGCCTTTTCGACAATTCGACTTAAAGTGGAGTTCTGTAAAATTTCGTTAATCTTTTTAGGTGCTGAATTTTTCATCTATTATTTACTTTATCTCTATTTTTATACTTGATTTTACGTTACTTGACCCAATTATTTGATAACTCTGATTAAATTTAGCGTATAATCACTTAAATTTTTATTTAATCTTAACTTAATGAGCTTATTTTTTAAACACTTTCATAAAACGCCTTTTTGGTCGCAACTTTTTTTCGGAATGGTTGCGATGCTTGCGTTACCTGAAATTCAGGCGGTTAATCCAAATGAAAGTGAGCAAGAAGCAGTTATCAATCAATCTTTTCTTCAGTATGCTCAAGCTACGAATGAGCTAGAGCAACAATCACTTTTTATCGCAGAATTGAACCACAATATTGTGGAAATTAAACCACAAGCGGTCAATTTTTGCGAATTTTTTACTAAATCTTACCGCTTGGATAAACAAAATATTTATCCAATTCGAGCAGGACCTTACGCCTAACTATAAATTTCATTTTAAAATCAATTAATTAACAATATTTATATTTAGGAAAATACAATGATTTCAAAATTACTTACCTCTATTTTTGGCTCAAGCAATGACCGTACGCTAAAACGTTTAAGAAAACGAGTGGTGCAAATTAATAAACTTGAGCCGACATTTGAACAGCTATCTGACGAAGAATTAAAAGCCAAAACGGCTGAATTTAGACTCCGTTTAGCAGATGGGGCAACCTTAGACAGTTTATTGCCTGAAGCCTTTGCAACGGTTCGAGAAGCGAGTAAACGTGTGTTAGGTATGCGTCCGTTTGATGTACAGCTTATTGGCGGTATGGTTTTAACCGGGCGTAATATTGCCGAAATGCGTACTGGTGAAGGGAAAACATTAACTGCAACTCTGCCTTGCTATTTAAATGCTTTAACCGGTAAAGGGGTTCACGTTGTAACCGTAAATGATTACCTTGCTCGCCGTGATGCGGAAACTAACCGTCCATTATTTGAATTTTTAGGCTTAACCGTAGGCGTGAACATTCCTGGTTTACCGCCGGAGGTTAAACGTGCGGCATACCAAGCAGATATTACTTATTCAACCAATAGTGAATTAGGTTTTGACTACTTGCGTGATAATTTAGCTCACGATAGAAATGAACGTTTTCAACGTGAATTACATTACGCATTAGTGGATGAGGTGGACTCTATCTTAATTGATGAAGCTCGTACGCCATTAATTATTTCAGGACCAGCGGAAGATGCGACTCAAATTTATCAAGCAGTAGATCAAATTATTCCGCATTTGATCGCACAAGATAAAGAAGATACCGAAGAATACACAGGCGAGGGTGATTTTACCCTAGATCTGAAAAATAAACAGGCTCATTTAACTGAGCGTGGTATGGTGAAAGTAGAGGATTTCCTTACTCAAATGGGCTTGATGGAAGAAGGGGAGAGCTTATATCACCCGGCTCGTATTTCGCTTTTACATCACGTTAGTGCGGCGTTGCGTGCTCATAAATTGTTTGAACGCAACGTGGACTACATTGTAAAAGATGGCGAGATTGTCATCATTGACGAGCACACAGGGCGAACAATGGCAGGTCGTCGCTGGTCTGATGGTCTACATCAAGCGATTGAAGCAAAAGAGCGTGTGAATATTCAAGGCGAAAACCAAACCGTTGCTTCTATTACTTACCAAAACTATTTCCGTCTATACGAAAAATTAGCAGGTATGACAGGTACAGCAGATACCGAAGCTTTTGAATTCCAACAAATTTACGGCTTAAATACCGTTGTTGTGCCAACAAACAGACCGGTTATCCGTGTAGATCGCACTGACTTAATGTTCAAAAGTGAAGCAGAAAAATTTGCGGCGATTATTACTGAAATTAAAGATTGTATGGAACGCCAGCAACCTGTGTTAGTGGGGACAGCATCGGTGGAAAAATCGGAGTTATTATCGGCAGAATTAACTAAAGCGGGTATTCCTCACAACGTATTAAATGCAAAATTCCACGCCCAAGAAGCAGAAATTGTGGCAGAAGCAGGTGCACCGGGTGCAGTAACTATTGCAACGAATATGGCTGGTCGCGGTACCGATATCGTGCTTGGCGGTAACTGGAGAATGGAAATTGCCAAACTTGAAAACCCAACTCAAGAACAAATTGATGAAATTAAATCAGCGTGGCAAGAGCGTTACAACACGGTAATGCAAGCAGGTGGTTTGCACATTATTGGTACAGAACGCCACGAGTCTCGCCGTATTGACAACCAGCTGCGTGGTCGTTCCGGTCGTCAAGGCGACCCGGGTTCATCACGTTTCTACTTATCATTAGATGACTCGTTGATGCGAATTTACCTCAATGAAGGTAAATTGAATATGATGCGTAAAGCCTTTACTGAAGAAGGCGAAGCGATGGAATCGAAACTTCTTACCAAAGTGATTGCTTCGGCTCAAGCAAAAGTGGAGGCTCATAACTTTGATGGTCGTAAAAACCTATTGCAATATGATGATGTAGCGAACGAACAGCGTAAAGTGATTTACGAACAACGTAACCATTTATTAGACACAGACGATATTTCTTCAATGATTGAAACTATTCGCCAAGATGTATTTGATAGCACCATCAGTGAGTACATTCCGCCTCAATCTATTGAAGAAATGTGGGACGTACCGGGCTTGGAAGAGCGTTTACGCCGAGAGTTTGGCTTAGACTTACCAATTTCTCACTGGTTAGAAACCGAAAAAGATCTACACGAAGAAACCTTGCGTGAGCGTATTCTCAATATCGCTATTGAAGAATATAAAGCGAAAGAAGAGAAAGTTGGTGCTGAAGTAATGCGTAATTTTGAAAAAGGTGTAATGCTACAAAATCTTGATGAATTATGGAAAGAGCATCTTTCTTCTATGGACTACTTACGCAAAGGCATTCACTTGCGTGGCTATGC
Organism: Mannheimia indoligenes; assembly: GCF_036880405.1. Classification (NCBI taxonomy): domain Bacteria; kingdom Pseudomonadati; phylum Pseudomonadota; class Gammaproteobacteria; order Pasteurellales; family Pasteurellaceae; genus Mannheimia; species Mannheimia indoligenes. The sequence continues at coordinate 105,338 of NZ_JBAJJM010000002.1, forward strand.
TCAGAAAGATCCGAAGCAAGAGTACAAAAAAGAGTCTTTTGCAATGTTTACCAATATGCTTAACACCTTAAAATTAAATGTGATTAGCATTTTAAGCCGTATTCAAGTGCGTAGCCAAGAAGAGGTGGAAGAGGCTCAACGTTTGCAAGCAGAAATGGAAGCTAAAGCGGCGGAGCAATCACCAATCGATGAGCCAGCACAGCAAGTTGATCTTGAAAGTTTAAGTGATGAAGAGTTAGCAAACTTAAACATTGGTCGTAATGATCCTTGCCCTTGTGGTTCAGGCAAAAAATATAAACATTGTCACGGCAATAAAGCGAGATACGCATAATGATACAAGCGGTTATTTTTAGACAGAAATTTGCAAATTATCGTCTAAATCTGACCGCTTGAGTTTATAGAAAGAGTAGAGGAAATCTATGTCAAAACCGATTATTCAAGTATCAGCCGGTATTATCCGCAACGAATTTGGGCAAATTTATTTGACTCAACGCTTAGAAGGGCAAGACTTCGCTCAATCATTAGAATTTCCGGGCGGTAAGGTTGATGCCAGTGAGACCCCTGAAGAAGCCCTTAAACGTGAGCTAGAAGAAGAAATCGGTATTCAAGTGCTAAGTGCTTTTCCCTATGAAAGTTTCAGCTTTGAATATCCAAACAAGATTATTGAATTTTTCTTCTACTTAGTGGAAGAATGGGTAAATGAACCCTTTGGTCGAGAAGGGCAAGAGGGCTTTTGGATCGCACAATCTGATTTAGATGAAGGGGCTTTCCCACCGGCTAATGCACAATTGATTAAACGTCTAAAAGCAGAAATAGAAAATCAAGAATAGTAGTTGTTTAATCTGCTATTCTTTCTTTTAAAGAAATAATCTTTTTTCATAACGCACATTTATTCCTTATCTTTATTTGGATAGAATAAAAGTTCCTTAACTAAAATTTAACAAATCGACAATTAAAGCGAGGAAATTTTATGAAAAAAATCGTTATGTTAGTAGCTGCTATTGCTGCTGTATCTGCAAATGCGGCAACTTATAAAATTGACCCATATCACGCAAATGCAAGATTTAGTATTGACCACTTTGGGACAAGTAGCAACGTGGGCGGTTTCTACAATTTAACAGGTGAATTACAGCTTGATGTAGAAAAAAGTACCGGCTCAATTGATGTAACTATTCCGGTAAGCAGTTTACAAGCAAGTAGCCAAGATTTTACCAATCACTTAAAATCGGCTGATTTATTCCACGTTGAAAAATTCCCTGAAATGCGTTTTGTTTCAACCAAATTCCATTTTGCCGATAAAAAAGTAACGGAAGTAGAAGGTAATTTAACCTTATTAGGCAAAACTCATCCGGTAACCTTAAAAGCGACAAAATTCAACTGCTATCAAAGCCCAATGTTAAAAGCTGAAGTATGTGGCGGCGATTTCGTAACGACTATCGACAGAAGCCAATGGGGTATGAACTACCTTGTTGATGTAGGTATGACAAAAGACGTTGAAATTGCAATTCAAATTGAAGCAGCGAAGCAGTAATTATTAAGCGAATCCGCACTTATGTGCGGATTTTTTTATGGTTTTCGTTCTCTTTATTTGACTGAAATTCCACCACCAAGCGGTGAAGTTTGCAAAATTTTTTACAAATTTCACCGCTTGCCCTTGAAAGTATGAAATCCGCCTTTATATTGTTAGACGTTACGCTTTTTGCGTAGAATTATCAATCATCAATTTATAAGAGGAACAGAATATGGCACTTCGTCCATTACACGATAAAGTTATTTTAAAACGTGAAGAAGTTGAAACAAAATCGGCAGGTGGTATTGTTTTAACCGGTTCGGCAGCAACAAAATCAACCCGTGGTAAAGTAATTGCAGTAGGTACAGGTCGAATTTTAGAGAACGGTTCGGTTCAACCCTTAGCGGTTAAAGTAGGTGATGTCGTTATCTTCAATGAAGGCTACGGCGTGAAAACCGAGAAAATTGATGGCGAAGAAGTGTTAATTTTAGCAGAACACGATATTTTAGCGATTGTAGAATAAATTAATTGTAATGTAGGAGTGTATTACATACGCCTACACACATCAAAAAGGAAAAGAAAATGGCAGCAAAAGACGTTAAATTTGGTAATGATGCACGCGTAAAAATGTTAAAAGGCGTGAATATTTTAGCTGATGCAGTAAAAGTAACTTTAGGTCCGAAAGGTCGTAATGTGGTATTGGACCGTGCATACGGTGCTCCAACGATTACTAAAGATGGTGTATCGGTTGCTCGTGAAATCGAATTAGAAGATAAATTTGAAAATATGGGTGCTCAAATGGTGAAAGAGGTTGCCTCTAAAGCCAATGATGCCGCCGGTGATGGTACAACAACTGCAACGGTATTAGCTCAAGCGATCGTAAATGAAGGCTTGAAAGCGGTTGCAGCCGGTATGAACCCAATGGATTTAAAACGTGGTATCGATAAAGCAGTTGCCGCAGTTGTTGAAGAATTAAAAGTGATTTCAAAACCGTGTGAAACTTCCAAAGAGATCGAGCAAGTTGGGACAATTTCAGCAAACTCAGATGAAACCGTCGGTAAATTAATTGCTCAAGCGATGGAAAAAGTGGGCAAAGAGGGCGTAATTACTGTTGAAGACGGCACAGGTTTAGAAGATGCGTTAGATGTGGTTGAAGGTATGCAGTTTGATCGCGGCTACTTATCACCATATTTCATCAATAAACCTGAAGCTGGCACAGTAGAGTTGGAGAATCCGTACATTCTTTTAGTGGATAAAAAAGTCTCTAACATTCGTGAATTATTACCGGTGTTGGAAGGTGTGGCGAAAGCGGGCAAACCGTTAGTGATTATTGCAGAAGACATCGAAGGCGAAGCATTAGCAACGCTTGTTGTGAACACAATGCGTGGTATTGTAAAAGTAGCTGCAGTGAAAGCACCAGGATTTGGCGATCGCCGTAAAGCGATGTTACAAGATATTGCTATCTTAACTGCGGGTACCGTGATTTCTGAAGAGATCGGTATGGAACTTGAAAAAGCGACATTAGAAGAGTTAGGTCAAGCAAAACGTGTGGTTATCTCAAAAGATAACACCACGATTATTGACGGCATTGGTGATGAAACACAAATTAAAGGTCGTGTAGCACAAATTCGTCAACAAATTGAAGATTCGACTTCAGACTACGACAAAGAAAAACTGCAAGAACGTGTAGCAAAATTAGCCGGCGGTGTGGCAGTTATCAAAGTTGGTGCGGCAACAGAAGTAGCGATGAAAGAGAAGAAAGACCGTGTTGATGATGCCTTACACGCTACCCGTGCCGCAGTGGAAGAAGGTATCGTTCCGGGAGGTGGTGTAGCTTTAGTGCGTGCAGCAAGCAAAGTAGCAGCAACCTTAAAAGGCGACAATGAGGAACAAAATGTGGGTATCAAACTTGCCCTTCGTGCGATGGAAGCACCTTTACGCCAAATCGTAGCAAATGCCGGTGAAGAGTCTTCAGTAGTCGCTCGCAACGTGAAAGATGGTTCGGGTAACTATGGTTATAATGCAGGTACAGAGCAGTATGGCGATATGTTAGAAATGGGTATTTTAGATCCAACTAAAGTAACCCGTTCAGCATTACAATTTGCAGCTTCTATTGCAGGTTTAATGATCACGACAGAATGTATGATCACAGACTTACCAAAAGAAGAAAAATTAGATCCAGCCGCAATGGGCGGTATGGGTGGAATGGGCGGAATGATGTAATCGTTTGTTCTTAATAAATAAAAGCTACTGAAAAACTCAGTAGCTTTTATTTTATTTATTAGAAGAACTGCAAGCGGTCATTTTTGTAGAAAAGTTTGCAATAAAAAGCCAAGCTATTCTAGCTTGGCTTTTTCTTATTGATGTTTTTGCCTTAGGTTATTTAATGCGGTTAAACCTTTTTCACAACTTTTTTGTTGTAGAACAGTATCCATTTTAAGGATCTGTTGCTTTGTTGAAGAAAGTTTATTTTTCATTTTAACCAATTGAGTATGAGTACCCGGCTGTTTTTCTGCATCAGAAACTAATTTATTTGCGGTGTTAAACATTTTCTCACATTCAGTTGGTAATGTTTTACTTAAAGTAGGTTTTGCAACTGTAAGTGATGAAGTTTTCACATTCGCAATTGCAGTAGCTGAAACCAGTACTGCACAAAGTGTAACTCCTAAAATTCTTTTAAGCATGCGTTCTCCACACATTAAGTGCTAATAAATTCAATGTTTTGCTTATTATCAAATATAAAGCCAGCCGATACTAGCAGAAGTTTAAATAAAAGTCATCTATTAAGTGGATCTTTTTTGCTAAAAGATCCATATATATTAAAATGGTAAATTATTTGTTATAAATTTGTTTATTATAACCTAGTTATTTAGTGGGTTATATAGAATTTATTACATAAATAAACCAATTTTGTGACGAATATAACAAAATTACTATTTTTTAATTGGTTATTTACAGGTAGAATACTTTCCGACACTTTATTATAAATTTAACCAATTTGGGTTATTGTTAGAATTGAGTGAAAATTTGTGGGCGATTACTTTTCGGTAATCTATTTGTCAAATTATTATATTAATAAATAAGAGGTTTGAGATGTTAGACGTAGTTGAACTCTCACGTTTGCAGTTTGCTTTAACTGCACTCTATCACTTCTTATTCGTACCGCTTACATTAGGTCTTTCTTTCGTACTTGTTGTGATGGAAACACTTTATGTAACTACGGGTAAAGAAGTATATAAAGATATGACTAAATTCTGGGGTAAGTTATTTGGTATTAACTTTGCTCTAGGTGTAACAACTGGTATTACAATGGAATTCCAGTTTGGTATGAACTGGTCATATTACTCTCATTATGTAGGTGATATCTTTGGTGCTCCATTAGCGATTGAAGGCTTAATGGCATTCTTCTTAGAATCTACATTTGTGGGCTTGTTCTTCTTTGGTTGGGAACGTTTATCAAAAGCTAAACACTTATTAACGACTTACTGTGTTGCATTTGGTTCTAACTTATCTGCATTGTGGATTTTAGTAGCTAATGGTTGGATGCAAAATCCGGTTGCTTCAGAGTTTAACTTTGAAACAATGCGTATGGAACTTTCAAGCTTCTCTGAATTGTTACTAAATCCGGTTACGCAATCTAAATTTTTACATACTGTAACAGCAGGTTATGTTTGTGGTTCTATTTTCGTATTAGGTATTAGTGCATACTACATCTTAAAAGGTCGTGATTTAGGATTTGCTAAACGTTCATTCTCTGTAGGTGCAAGTTTTGGTTTATTATCGATTATTGCGGTATTAATTATGGGCGATGAGTCCGGTTATGAAATCGGGAAAGCTCAGCCAACAAAATTAGCTGCAATGGAAGGTGAATTTGAAACTCAACCTGCTCCGGCTGCGTGGAATGCATTTGTTATTCCAAATACAGCAGAAATGAAAAATGAATTCTCAATTCATATTCCTTATGCCGCCGGTATTATTGCAACGCGTTCTTTAGATACTGAAATTACAGGCTTAAAAGATATCCGTGTAATCAATGAACAACGTGTTCGTAACGGTATTGTTGCTTACGGTTTACTAGAAAAATTACGTTCTGGTAACTATACAGAAGCAGATAAAGAAGGCTTTAAAGCAGTGCAAAAAGATTTAGGTTTTGGCTTATTGTTAAAACAATATACAGACAATGTAGTTGATGCAACAGAAGAGCAAATCCAAAAAGCAGCGGATAATACTATTCCAAATGTAGGTCCTACTTTCTGGGCATTCCGTGTGATGATGCTTTCAGGTGTGATTATGTTGGTATTGATCATTGCTGCGTTTGTTCAAAATATGCGTGGTAGAGTAGGGCAAAGTCGTTTCCTATTAAGAACGTTATTATGTGGTATCCCATTACCGTGGATCGCAATTGAATCTGGTTGGTTCTTAGCCGAGTATGGTCGTCAGCCGTGGGCTATCTATGAGATGTTACCTGTTGGTGTAGCAAACTCTGCATTAACAACAGGCGATTTATGGTTTACGATCGGCTTGTTATGTGGTTTATATACACTGTTCTTAATCATAGAAATGTACTTAATGTTTAAATACGGACGACTTGGACCAAGTGCATTAAAAACAGGTCGTTACTACTTTGAACAATCAGCTAAATAATAGGAGTTAAAAATGCTCGATTATGAATTTCTCCGCTTTATTTGGTGGATTTTAATCATAGTATTATTAATTGGTTTCGCCATTACTGATGGCTTTACTATGGGCGTATTAAACCTTTTACCTGTGATTGGTAAGAGTAATGTTGAACGCCGTATTATGATCAACACAGTTGCTCCTCACTGGGATGGTAACCAAGTGTGGTTATTAACCGCTGGCGGTGCATTATTTGCAGCGTGGCCTACAGTATATGCAACCTCGTTCTCAGGTTTCTATATTGCAATGGTGCTAGTATTAGCAGCGTTATTCTTCCGCCCTGTTGGTTTTGAGTATCGTGCCAAAATTGATAGTCCGAAATGGCGTAATGCTTGGGACTGGGGGCTATTAATCGGTGGATTTGTACCATCATTAGTATTCGGTGTTGCATTTGGTAACTTATTACAAGGTGTACCATTTGAATTTAACAGCATTAACCAATCACAATACACAGGTACATTCTTTGGTTTATTAAATCCATTTGCATTATTATGTGGTGTGATTAGTTTAATGCTGCTAACAACACAGGGTGCAACTTGGTTACAAATGAAAACCACAGATGAGCTCCATAATAATTCAAGAAAAGTAGCACAAGTTACAGCAGCAGTTGTATTAGTTGCCTTTGTTCTTGCAGGTGTATGGTTATATTTCAAAGATGGTTTTGTAGTAACAAGCCAAATTGATCACAATGCACAATCTGTATTTACTAATAAAACAGTAGCAGTTGAAACAGGTGCTTGGTTCAGAAATTATGCGGCAATGCCTGTATTATGGATCATTCCGGCATTAGCGGTAATTGGTGCATTGCTTACTATCGTTGCATCAAGAGCAAATCGTTCCGGCTTTGCGTTCTTCTCATCATCTATTATGATTGTTGGGGTAATTACAACGGCGGCAGTTTCAATGTTCCCATTTGTAATGCCATCAATTACTCATCCTAATATGAGTTTAACGATGTGGGATGCAACCGCAAGTCAAACAACATTAACAGTAATGTTAGTAGTAGCGTGTATCTTCGTTCCAACAGTATTAGGCTATACTATTTGGTCATACATCAAAATGTATGGTCGCTTAGATGCGAGTTACTTAGAACACAATAAATCAGCTTACTAATAGGAGAGTGCATTATGTTTTATGTAACTTGGGTGTTAGGTGTAATGCTTGCAATTTTCTTTGCAACAGTAATCACTATCAGCATTGAAAAAACAGGTAAGTTTGACGAGTAATGATTAATACTCTTTATAACTTAACAGCAAAGGGCTTGTTAAAAGCCCTTTCTTTTATTTTAGCCACCGCATTATTTGCAATAATTTTACTAAATTCGACCGCTTTTGCTCTTACTTTTGGAGGAAAAACACCGTATTTAGTGATGCTCATCTTTTATGGTATGGCAATTTTGTGGATACACGGGGTTGGATTTGAAATTCATTCAACGATTTGGAAAGCAATTTTTTTACCGATAGTAGGTTATCTTATTGTCATTCCATCTTTATGTATTTTATTAATGAAATAGAGGCATTTTTAATGCCTCTATTTGTTTTTGATAGGTAAAAAATATTTTTACGATTAAACTCAAAATATACTTGCACAACGATTTGTCTATCTCTACAATAGCAACCAATTTTCCGCCTAAATTTTGGGCGTTTTTTCATTTTGAAGAAAGAGGAAAAAGTATGCATTTTCCGATTCGGGTTTATTACGAAGATACTGATGCTGGTGGGGTAGTTTATCACGCTAACTATCTTAATTTTTTCGAGCGAGCTAGAACGGAATTTTTAAGGCAATACAATTTTTCTCAGCAGGCACTTTTTGCAAAATCTCTCGCTTTTGTCGTGAAAAAAATTGAGATAGACTATAAGCTACCTGCACGTTTAGATGATTTATTAAACGTAGAAACAACCATTTCAGAGTTTAAAAAAGCTACTTTGGTGTTTAAGCAAACCTTGTGGAAACAAGATATCTGCTTAAGTGAGGCAACTGTAACAGTTGCCAGTGTTGATCTCGTTAAAATGAAACCTGTTGCAATTCCTGATGATATTCGTCAAGCATTACAAAAAATTAATTTTTCTATTTAAAAACTATTCGGAGTTTTATTAATGCAAACTGAATTTAGCCTTCTATCGTTGTTTTTAGAAGCAAGTATTGTGGTCAAGATCGTAATGTTGATCCTTGTTGTATTTTCAATTTTATCTTGGGCGGTTATTATCCAGCGTAGTAAGGTATTAACAAAAGCGAGAAAAGACTCATTGACGTTTGAAGATCGTTTTTGGTCTGGCGAAGATTTAAACCGCTTACATCAAGGTTTAGAAAACCGTCGTGATGCTTTAACAGGCTCAGAACAAATTTTCTATGTTGGATTTAAAGAATTTAACCGTTTACAACAAGCAAATCCTGATGCACCTGAATCTATCATTCAAGGTTCAACTCGTGCAATGAATTTGGCGTTAAACCGTGAAATGGAAAGCCTAGAAAACTACATCCCGTTTTTAGGCACCGTAGGTTCAATTAGCCCATATATTGGCTTATTTGGTACAGTATGGGGAATTATGCACTCATTTATGGGGTTAAGTGCAGTTAAACAAGCAACCTTACAATCTGTTGCACCGGGTATTGCAGAAGCATTAATTGCAACCGCGATTGGTCTATTTGCGGCAATTCCAGCAGTTATGGCATATAACCGTTTAAACTTACGTTTAGGTAAAGTAGAACAAGGTTATGTGAATTTCATTGATGAATTTACGACCTTATTACATCGTCAAGCCTTTTCAAAAAGATAAATAGCAAGCGGTTTCTTTCTGATAAAAATTTGCAAAATTCAGTAAAAAATCGACCGCTTGTAAAGTAATAATGCGTAGTTAAAAGTGCTACGTTATATAAATTAATGATAGATGCAAAAGCATCTTAAAAGAGGAAAATATGTCGATTCGTCGTGTAAAACGTAATGACATTAAATCGGAAATTAATATTGTTCCATTCCTAGACGTATTGTTAGTACTATTGCTTATTTTTATGGCAACAGCACCTATTATCAGTCAAAGTGTGGAAGTTAATTTACCTGAAGATACACATAGTCAATCTGTATCAAATGAAGATAAAACGCCTGTTATTTTAGAAGTGGCGGGTGTGGGGGCATATAAATTAAAAATTGATGGTAACTATGTGCAAAGTAATGGGCAAGATAATATTTCTGAAGCAGAAGTGATCGCTTATGCCGGAGAGCAATTTCAAAAAGATAATAATACATTATTTTTAGTTGCCGGTGATAAAGTTGTACCTTATGAAGAAATTATGAAAGGTATCACATTACTTAAAGATGCAGGGGTTAAATCAGTGGGTTTAATGACTGAAGGCAAATAATCAGCAAGGATAACGTGTGAAATCTCAACAAGATAGACTAGAGCTTGCAGTTATTATTTCGATCTTATTACATATATTATTGATTGGATTATTATTGCTTGGGTCTCTTTTCACCAAAACGGAATTAGCAGCGGCTGGAGGTAGTGGCGGTGATAGCGACAGCTTCGAAGCCGTAATGGTTGATACCGGGCAAGTGGCGGCGGAATATGGGCAATTGATGGCGGAGAAAAAGGGCTCTAAACCAGCTAAGCCAACGGTAGAGCCTAGAGAAGAGCCTGAAGAAACTGTTGAAGAAGCGGAAGAAAAGCCAACTCCGGAAGAAATTGAGCAACAAAAGAAAGCTGAATTAGCGGCAATTCAAGAAAAGCAACGTCAGCAAAAGTTGCAAGAGCAGCAAAAACTTCAAGAACAGCAAAAGCAAGAGCAAGCGAAACAAGAAGAAATTAAAAAGCAACAAGCAGCCGAAGAGGCTACACGTAAAAAAGCAGCTGAAGCAGCAAAATTAAAAGCAGATGCAGAAGCTAAGCGTTTGGAAGCTGCTGCTAAACAAGCTGAAGAAGAAAGAAAAGCGAAAGAAGCCCAAGAGAAGAAACTTGAGCAACAAAAAAAAGCTGAAGCTGAAAAGAAATTACAAGAGCAGAAAGAGCTAAAAGAGAAACAAGCTAAGGAAAAAGCAGAGAAAGAAGCTAAGGAAAAAGCTGAGAAAGAGGCTAAAGCGAAAGCCGAAAAAGAAGCTAAAGAAAAAGCAGAAAAAGAAGCCAAAGCAAAAGCTGAAAAAGAAGCTAAAGAAAAAGCAGAGAAAGAAGCTAAAGCAAAAGCTGAAAAAGCTGCTAAAGAAAAAGCAGAGAAAGAGGCTAAAGCAAAAGCCGCTGCTGAAGCAAAAGCTGCTCAAGCGAAGAATAACAAAGCACTTGACGATTTCCTAGATGGTGGCGACATTGGCGGTGGTTCAAGCAAAGGCGGTAATAAAAACTCATCGGGTTCTCAAGGATCAGGCGGTACAAGTGGTCTTGGTCAAGGTGCGAATGTCGATGGTAATGCATACGGTCAGCGAATTAAGAAATTAATTCAATCTAAATATCGTGTTGATCCAAGCTTTGCAGGAAAACAATGCGATGTTAAGATTTTCTTAAGTCGAGATGGTACAATTACTAATTATCAAGTAGTTAGTGGCGATAAAGCAGTGTGTGATGCAGCGGTAAGTGCAATTGTGGCAACCAGAAAAGTGCCGCCTGCACCATCAGATGCAGTCTATAATATGTTTAAATCTCCAACGCTTGATTTTAGTTTAAAAGTTAAATAACTTTAGAGGGTTAAAAATGAAATTATTCTCTCGTATATCGAGTGTAATAGCGATAGTTTCTACATTGGTTACAAGCCAAGTGATGGCAGATTCTGATGTTCGAATTTCTATTGATGAAGGTGTAAGTATGGCTCAACCGATTGCGGTTGTGCCGTTTAAAGCAAGTGGCGTGCCTGCTGATGTGGCACAGATTATTTCTGACGATTTGCGAAATAGTGGTAAATTTACACCGCTTGAACGTTCTCAAATGCCTGCACAACCGGGTTCTGCTGGAGAAGTAGTAGCAGATCAATGGAGTGCTATTGGGATTGATAATATTGTTGTAGGACAAGTAAGTAGCACTGGCGGCGGTTATAACGTAGCTTATCAATTAATTGATACGCTAGGGACTTCAGGGACTGCAGGTGGTGTAATTGCTCAAGGCTCATTCATTGTGCCAGCAGCACAAATCCGTCAAGGTGCTCACACAGTAAGTGATCAAGTATTTGAAAAATTAACTCAAATTCGTGGTGCATTTAGAACGAAAATTGCTTATGTAGTACAACGTGGCGTATCATCTTATGAATTACGTGTATCGGATTATGATGGCTTCAACGCTTTCACTATTACAACAAGTAAAGAGCCATTAATGTCTCCAGAATGGTCTCCGGATGGTAGCAAATTAGCCTATGTTACCTTTGAGAACAAAAAAGCACAGGTTGTTGTGCACGATATCCGTTCAGGTTCTCGCCGTGTTGTAGCTGCATTAAAAGGGCATAACGGTGCACCGGCATTCTCACCAGACGGTTCTCGTATTGCATTTGCTTCTAACCAAGATGGTGAGTTAAATATTTATGTGGTGGGTAGCAACGGTGGAACACCAAGCAAATTAACTGCAAATGCAGGAAATAATACTGAGCCTAGCTGGTCTCCAGACGGGAGTACAATCTACTTCACTTCTGACCGTGCTGGTTCTCCACAAGTGTATAGAATGAGTTCATCAGGTGGCGGTGCAAGCCCAATGGGTGGTCGTGGTAGCTACAATGCTAAAGTATCATCTGATGGTAAGAATCTAATCATGATTGCCGGTGATAGAGTTGTGAAACGCGATCTCGCTTCAGGTGGCACGGAAGTACTGAGTTCAACTTTCTTAGACGAAAGTCCAAGTATTTCACCAAATGGCATTATGGTTATTTATAGCTCTACCAAAGGTACGAGTAAAGTGCTACAATTGGTATCCGCAGATGGGCGTTTTAAAGCTAATTTGCCGGGAGCAGGCGGACATTATAAATTCCCTGCGTGGTCCCCATACTTAACTAAATAATAATATTTCTCTAATTAGGAGCAACAAATGAAAAAATTTGCTAAAGTTTTAATGGTAGCAGTACCAGCTTTCGCATTAGCAGCATGTAGCAGCTCATCTGATGATGCAGCAGCAAACGCAAATGCAAACGCAGCAGCGAATGCAGCAGGCGAATTCGGTGGTTTAACAGCTGAGCAATTAAAAGCACAATACAACACAGTATACTTCGGTTTTGATAGTTATGCAGTTGAAGGTGAATACCGTCAATTATTAGACGCTCACGCTCAATTATTAGCTAAAACTGAAGGTAAAGTAACTATCGCTGGTCACGCGGATGAGCGTGGTACTCCAGAGTACAACATCGCATTAGGTCAACGTCGTGCAGATGCAGTTAAAGGTTACTTAGCAGATAAAGGTGCTAACAATACTTCAACTGTTTCTTACGGTGAAGAGAAACCTGCAGTGTTAGGTCATTCTGAGTCTGACTACGCGAAAAACCGTCGTGCAGTATTAGAATACTAATTCTTAGTTGATTCTAAAATGAAGCCCTGAATAATCAGGGCTTTCTTTTTATTAAATATCTATATTATGAATTTCTGGAATGCCTTATCTCCGTTATTTAAAGCCATATCTTGTGTACTTTTATCGGCATTAAGCTTTGCTGCTATGGCAGTATTTCTTCGCTTATCTGGTGAATTACCTGTGGCTGAAAAAGCCATTTTCCGTAATGGTATTACGGCATTAATAAGCGGCTATATTGTTTGGAAAAATCGTCAATTATTCTTCGGGCATAAAGAAAATCGGCTTTTGTTACTTTGTCGTTCGGTTACTGGTCTAATCGGTATTTTAGTTGGTGTTTATATCATAGATCATCTCGTATTAAGTGATGTAGATATGATTGGCAAGCTAACTTCTTTTATTTTGATTATTCTATCCGCTATCTTTTTGAAAGAAAAAGCTTCTATAGCACAGTGGCTCTTATGTATTGTTGCCTTTATTGGTGCACTTTTTATTATTAAACCTGCATTTGATATTCGATTTATCCCTTATTTAATTGGTATTATCGGCTCTGTTTTTGCTGCGATTGCCTACTTATGTTTGAGATTATTGTCAAAAACAGAAAAATTAGAATCGCCAAATACCATTGTTTTCTTTTTTTCTATGTTCTCGACCTTGATATTATTACCTTTTGTCGCCATTGATTATGTACCACTGACTTCTATGCAATTAGTGTACTTAATTCTAGCGGGCATCACGTCAGCAGTTGGACAGTTTTGTGTAACTACAGCATATAAATACGCAGCTGCTAAAGATATCTCAATCTATAGCTACGCATCAGTAATCTTTAGTGCGGTTTTAGGAGCACTACTTTTTGAGCAATACCCTGATGTGTGGAGCTGGCTAGGTTATGTCATTATTTTTATAGCAAGTTGGTTTATGTTTGTTTTAACGAAAAAGCAAGCAAAGTGAAATCATTAATCTTTGCCATAAATTTTGTTAGAATAGCACCACTTAGTTTACGAAAAGGATAAAAAATGCAATTTATTGGAAAAATAATTGGCTTTATTTTGGGTTACCAAATTTTTCACGGTCTATTTGGTGGGCTATTAGGGGCATTTATTGGGCATTTGGCAGATAAAAAACTCTATGCCTTAGGCACAGTACGCTCAAGTACTTTTGGTAAAAACCTTACTCGCCAATCGCTTTTCACTCAAACTACCTTTGCAGTCTTAGGACATATTGCGAAAGCCAAAGGTCGTGTAACCGAAGCCGATATTGAATTAGCTCGTGCATTAATGGCTCGCCTAAAATTAGACGGTGCAGCTCAACAATTGGCTCAAGAGGCTTTCACTTTAGGTAAAGAGCCTAATTTCCCATTGCGTCAAGTTATTCAAGAGTTTCGTGAAGCCTGTGGTGCAAGAACTGATTTGCTGCGTTTCTTTGTTGAAGTACAAATGCAAGCGGCGTTGCAAGATGGCGAATTGGATGCAAACGAACAACAAATTCTCTTTACGATTGCAGAAACAATGGGAATGTCTCGTTTCCAATTTGAGCAAATGATCGCGATGATTATGGCGGCTCAACAATTCCGCACCGGGGGCTATTACCAACAAGGTGGAAGCTATCATCAGCAATCGCAAAGTGGCTACAGTTCTCAAGGTGGTGGATATGGTTATCAACAGCCGGCAAAACCGAGTATTGAAGCGGCTTATACTGTGTTAGGTGTAACGGCACAAGACGATCAAAATACGGTTAAACGAGCTTACCGCAAGCTAATGAACGAACATCACCCTGATAAATTAGCAGCAAAAGGCTTACCTGATGAAATGATGGAATTAGCGAAAGAAAAAGCCCAACAAATTCAATCCGCCTATGATCTCATCTGCAAAGTAAAAGGATGGAAATAATGGATTCACGTTCGCATATCATTCCGCTGTTTTTAGCTATAGTTATTACCGTTATTGCCGTTTGGTCTGGTTTTAATCCAACAGATAGAGCGGTATGGTATGCGGAAGTTGCCCCCATTTTTGTCGTATTCGGCTTGCTGATTATCACTTACCCAAAATTTCAGTTTAGCGGCTTAGCTTATTTTCTAATGTCGCTTTGGTTAATTATGCATTTAATTGGGGCAAAATATACTTTTGCCAATGTGCCGTTTGATTGGGCGAATCAATTTCTAACACCATTTTTAGGAGAAGAACGTAACCATTTTGACCGTGTGGCACATTATATTATCGGTTTTTATAGCTACCCAATGGCGGAATGGTTATTGCGTAAACGTAAATGTACCTTTGGAGTTGCCCTCTTTTTCTCGTTATTTTTTATAATGTCGGTGGCGGCAGCCTATGAAATTATTGAGTGGCAATATGCGGTGATAGAAGGTGGCAATGCAGGTATTGAATTTTTAGGCTCTCAAGGCGATATTTGGGATGCTCAAAAAGATATGTTAGCCGATACCTTAGGGGCAATTACCGCTCTGATAATTTATGTGATTACTCGCCCTGATTTGCGTATTCACGATAGACATTTTTAACTCTCAAGCGGTTGAATTTACGCATTTTTTTGCAAAATTTTTATAAAATTCAACCGCTTGTCATTTTATTTTAACTAATGAACTCAATTCCAAAAGTTATTCTCGCCCCAATGCAGGGGGTGTTAGATCCCTTCGTTCGTAACCTTTTAACCTCTGTGAATGAATACGATCTCTGTATTTCTGAATTTGTGCGGGTTGTGGATCAAAAATTACCGAAAAAAGCTTTTTATCGTTTAGTACCGGAGCTTTATCAAGGCGGATTAACGGATTCCGGCACGCCAGTGCGAGTGCAGATTTTAGGGCAACACCCCCAATGGTTGGCTGAAAATGCAGCACTTGCGATTGAGCTGGGCTCGCACGGGGTAGATCTGAACTGTGGTTGCCCATCTAAAACGGTAAATGGCAGTAATGGTGGGGCATCGCTACTTAAAGATCCTGATTTAATTTACCGAGCGACAAAAGCAATGCGGGAAGCTGTGCCAAATGAACAGATTGTGTCTGTAAAAGTACGTTTAGGTTGGGATTCTGCCGAGCAATGCTTTGAAATTGCCGATGCTGTTCAGCAAGGTGGAGCGAATGAAATAACCGTACACGGGCGAACAAAATCTGATGGCTATCGTGCCGAACGTATTAACTGGCAAGCGATTGGTGAGATTCAAAAGCGTTTAACTATTCCTGTTATCGCCAATGGCGAAATTTGGGATTTTGAATCTGCAAAAAATTGCCAAGAAATGACCGCTTGCAATACTTTGATGATTGGCAGAGGGGCATTAAATACGCCAAATTTGAGCAAGGTAGTGAAATATAACGAGCTAAAAATGGCGTGGAGTGAGGTTTTGCAACTATTGTTTAAGTATGTTCAGATGGAAAATCAGTTTGACACAGGTTTTTACCACGTCGCCCGTATAAAGCAATGGTTACGCTATTTGGATAAAGAATATCCACAAGCAGTCGAATTATTTGATATTTTGAAAACTGAACACGGCTATGATGGTCTAAAAGCACATATTGAAAAGGCGGTGGGCTAAATGAGTAAACAAATTTTTAATGAAGAAGAGCTAAAAATAACCGAGTATTTTGAGCCTAAACAAGAGTTTGATCTCGAAAATTCAATTATTGAGGAAGAAGCTAAAGCTGTTGAGGCAGAACTGATTATTGAAGAAAGCCTAAAACCTTCTCGCTTTTGGGTTCGAGTGTTGCTTGCAACGCTTGCCTTGTTTGGCGTGGCGGTGATTGCTCAAAGTATTCAATGGTTAATCGATACTTTCCAACAAAAAGAGTGGATCTATTTTGCTTTCTCAATAGTCTTTTTTATTATTAGCTTGTTCGGTGTGGGCGTGATTGTCTCTGAATGGCGTAAATTGGTTTATCTGCGTAATCATCAGAAAAATCAGCAGATGAGCCAGCAGCTTTTATTAGAGCAACTTCCCTCAAATGATGGCGAACAAGCGGTCAAATTTTGTGAAGATGTTGCAAATAACCTCAATCATTTACCAACCGTTGCTCAAGCAGAGCAACGCTGGAAAAGTCAGCTTAACGAGGCTTACAATGCCAAAGAGGTATTATATCTTTTTAGTGAAAATGTACTCAAGCCGATTGATAAACAAGTTAAGCAAATGATTTCCCGTAATGCGGCAGAAAATGCGGTTATTGTGGCTGTCAGCCCACTTGCCGTCGTTGATGTATTACTAATGGCAGCAAGAAATATTGCCTTAGTGAATAAAATTACCAAAGCCTACGGAATGGAATTGGGTTACATCAGCCGCTTAAAACTATTCAAAATGGTGTTAAAAAATATGGTATTTGCCGGAGCAACGGAAATCGCTACCGATGTAGGAATGGATTTCTTCTCGCAAAACCTCACGGCAAAGCTCTCTCTCCGTGCCGCACAAGGTATTGGTGTGGGCTTACTCACTGCAAGGCTTGGCATCAAAACAATGGAATTTTGTCGCCCGGTTGCTTTTCAAGCTAATGAGCGACCAAGAATTTCCGCTATTCGCCAAGAATTATTAACATCGGTGAAAAATACAGTGTTTGCTAAAACGGAAACAAAAGAAAAAGTATTTTCTGATTAGAAATTGTAGGGCGGACAATGTTCCGCCCTTAACATTATCGTTTATATTGGCTTGTTGGAATATTATCCAAATGGTCGATATTATTAAACTCTAAGACCGTTACTTTGCCATTATCCACTTCCACTTTGGTAATCGCTGTGTTAATGATAAAACTATGCTTTTCTTCATTACGAAAATCTTGCCACGCAATACCTTTTAACACAGCGGTAAGCAGAGTTAAGGTCATTCCGTGTGAAACAATCAACACCTTACCATCATTTTGATGAAGTTGAGCAATTTGATTAAACACTTGGGTAACACGTTGATAAAGTTGTTCGAACCGCTCGCCACCGTTTGTTTTAGCGAGATATTCAGCCGGCGTGCGTTTCATTACCCAATATTCTTCATTCTCTTGTAAATCAAGGGATTTCATTCCCTCCCAACTACCGAAATCAAATTCATTCAGCCCTTTATGATGAAAGTGAGGGATATTACTCAATTTATTTTCCGCTAAAATGTAGTTTGCGGTATCTTGAGCCCGTTTTTGCATACTGGAATAAGCAGCGGTAAAAGGCACATCTTTTAACGCAATGCCGGTTTTCTTTGCCCCAATAATGCCTTCTTCCACAAGGGCTGAGTCGCCAGAGCCTTGCAATCTACCTTCAATATTCCAAACGGTTCTGCCGTGTCGAACTAAATAAATGGTAACAGCCATCGTAATTCCTTGCTAAAATAGTTAAAAATAAACGAGATTATAGCAAAATGACCTTAACATTGCCTATTTGTTATCAGCACCCCGATTTTATTATTATCAATAAGCCTGATGGTTTAAGTGTGCATAAAGACGAAGCGGAAATCGGTTTAACAGAAATGATAGCTCGTCAGCTAAATGTTGAGCAGGTGTGGTTGGTTCATCGGCTGGATAAAATCACCTCCGGCTTGTTAATTTTAGCGTTAAATAAAGAAGCAGCAGCGAAGTTTTATCATCTGTTTGAACAACATAAAATTCAGAAAACCTATTGGGCGTTGAGCGATAAAAAACCGAAGAAAAAGCAGGGGAAAATTGTGGGTGATATGGAAAAAAGCCGTAATGGAGCTTGGAAATTATGCCACAGTAAAGAGAACCCGGCGGTAACACAATTTAACTCTAATTCGCTTGAGCCATCACTTCGCCATTTTATTTTGCAACCGAAAACAGGTAAAACCCACCAACTAAGAGTGGCAATGAAAAGTTTAGGTAGCCCGATTTTAGGCGATAAACTTTATTCAGGCACAGAGGCGGATAGGGTTTATTTACACGCCTACCAGCTTGAATTTGAATACGAAAACGAACATATCTGTGTTCAAGCAGAGCCTACAAGCGGTCATTTTTGGCAAAAAATTTGCTAATTTATGTTACTAAAAAGAAACGGAGAACAGTATGAAACTTTGGTACTCAACAACAAGCCCTTTTGCTCGCAAAGCCCTTGCGGTTATTAAACATCACCAGCTTGATGACAAAGTGGAAATGTTGCGGGTAACTGCCGCAATGGATCCAAACTCACCACACAACCAAGACAATCCATTAGGACGCATTCCAGCATTACAGCGAAATTGCGGACGCTGGCTATTCGGCAGTTTGCTCATCAGCGAGTATCTTGACCAAAAAGGCAATAATACGCCTTTACTGCCAAAAGAGGGCAAGCCACGCTGGGCGGTATTAGCTTTGCACAATTTGGCAGACGGTATAATGGAAAACACAATGCACACCATTATCCAAGAAAAAATGGCTCGCCCCGAAAATGAATGGTGGGTAAGTCGCCACAAACAATTAATGGAAAGAAATATCCGCACTTTCCAACACTTAGAAGAAGCCATACAAGAATTTGGTACGGAGCTTAATTTAGGCACATTAACCGCAGTTGCATTAATTGATTGGTGGGCGTTCCGCTTAGAAAAAATCGGCTATGATCTTGCAAAAAATCATCCAAATTTAACCGCTTGGGCGGAAGAAATGAATAATAAATACAGTATTTTGGCTGAAACCAAGCCGAGAGTATAGAGAGCTTGCATTGAAAATAAAGGCATTGAGTTTGTGGTTCAATGCCTTTTTGTTTAGCTAATTTACCTAAATTTAGGTGGGTATAAAAATAGCATATTGTGCAAAAAAAAATAATTGTAAAATCCAAAAAGTTTTAATCACGACTTTAAGGAGATTTTATGAAAAAATATGCCCTACTTATTATGTTGCCAGCTATGGCTACGGCAGAAGTTAATTATTCTTCGACATTTATTAAATGTAGAAGTAATGAATCTAATAACGCAGATCTGGCAAATTGCATTTCTGAGGAAACTAACCGTCAGGAGAAGCGTTTAAATAAAGTTTATAATCAGTATCTGAAAACCCTTTCCCCTAATCATTCCAAAGCATTTAAAGAAGCTCAAAGAGCTTGGATTAAATATAAAGACTTAAGTGTGAAAGCCGCAGCTATGGAATATGAAGGCGGATCTTTGGCTGGAATTTCATCAAGCTATAAATATATGGATATGACCATTGAGAAAGCTGATGAAATTGAAAAATTATTAAAGGAAGCTAATTCAAGATAATTCTATTTGTCCGTGTGCTGGGTTAGTCTACCTAACCCAGTTATAATGTAAAAGGGAAAACATTAGTCTGCCAACATCCCTTCCAACTCTTCCTGTGCCTCCAACCACTGCATTTCAATTTCCTCCACCTGTTTTTTAGTCTCAACTTGTTGAGCAAGAGTTTCGGTGAGTTTGGCTTTATTTTCTGCTTCGTAGAGCTGGCTATCGCCAAGCATTTCTTCTAACTTATTCAGTTTTTCAGTAGCTTTTTCCAATTCTTTTTCCAACTGCGTGATTTTTTTACGCAGTGGAGCGGTTTGTTGGCGGCGTTCGGCTTCTAAACGCTTTTGCTCTTTGCGGTTTGCCGCACTATTTTCATTGGCTGTCGGCTCACAAGCGGTTGCATTTTCCGAATTTTTTGCAAGTACCGATTTCGGCTCATTCGCTAGGGCATTTTGCTCATTCAACCATTTTTGATAATCGTCCAAGTCGCCTTTAAATTCTTCTACTTTTCGGTCGTGTACCAAATAAAATTCATTCACGGTGCTGCGGAGTAAATGACGGTCGTGCGAAACCACCACCAACGAGCCTTCATAATAAGTGAGGGCATCAATTAAGGCTTGTCGCATATCCAAATCCAGATGGTTGGTTGGTTCGTCCAATAACAGTAAATTCGGGCGTTGCCATACAATCAACGCAAGCACCAAGCGAGCTTTTTCGCCACCGGAGAAAGATTGCACCGCTTGCACGACTTTATCGCCTTTAAAATCAAAACCGCCTAAATAATTACGCAGCTCTTGTTCGGTTTTTTCCGGCTCGATTTTCTGCAAATGCCAAAGTGGGCTTTCATCAAAACGGAGCGTATCCACTTGGTGCTGGGCAAAGTAGCCAAGCTGAACGCCTTTTGCGAGTTGCATTTTGCCGTTTTGTGGCGGAATTTCACCCGCTAATAATTTAATTAGAGTGGATTTCCCCGCCCCATTTCTGCCAAGCAAACCAATTCGGGAGCCGGGCACTAAATTCAATTTCACCGATTCCAGCACGGTTTTATCTGCGTAACCTGCACTCACTTTTTCCATCATCAGCAATGGGCTTGGTAAGGCAAGCGGTGGTCGGAATTCAAATTCAAACGGGGAATCTGCGTACGCAGGGGCGATAAGTTCCATTTTCTCCAATGCTTTAATACGGCTTTGAGCCTGTTTGGCTTTGGTCGCTTTGGCTTTGAAACGGTCAATAAAGCTCTGTAAATGAGCAACTTTTCGTTGTTGTTGCTGATAAGCGGCATTTTGTTGTGCGATTTTAGTCGCTCGCTGAATTTCAAACGAGGTGTAATTGCCTGTGTATTCATTGAGTTTTTGATGTTCGATATGAATGACACGGTCAATAATCGGATCAAGAAAATCACGGTCGTGGGAAATCAGTAATAACGTACCACGATAGTTAGTGAGCCAGCGTTCAAGCCAAATCACAGCATCTAAATCTAAGTGGTTGGTCGGTTCATCGAGTAGCAATAAATCGGAACGGCAAATCAACGCTTGAGCGAGATTTAAACGCATACGCCAACCGCCCGAGAAAGATTTCACAGGCAGTTGTAATTGCTCGGTGCTAAAGCCTAAGCCGTTGAGCAAGGTAGAAGCTCTGGCTTGAATTGTCCACGCATCAATGGTGTCGAGATGGGAGTGGATAGTCGCAATGCGATTGCCGTCATTTTTTGCATTCGCTTCATCAAGCTCTGCTATTAATTTTGTGTATTCTCTATCACCTTGAATCACATAATCAAGAGCGGAAATATCTAACGCAGGTGTTTCTTGATTTACCCACGAAATCTCCCAATTTTTTGGGAGTGAAACATCGCCGCCTTCAGGCTGTAGCTCATTTTTAAGTAAGGCAAAAAGAGAGGATTTTCCACACCCGTTTTTACCCACCAAACCTACCTTCTGCCCCGTATGAATGGTGGCGGAGCTGTTTTCAATCAGGACGGAATGTCCTCGTTTTAAAATTAAATCTGTAAAAAATATCATTACAAGCGGTCTGTTTTGTTAAAAATTTTGCATATTTTAGCATAGTAAATTTTAATACAATCAAAATTGTTTGAGATGAAAATTAAGTTTAATTCAATATCTAATATTGAATTAAACTTAAAATAGACTTATTATTAAGTTTAATTAACTATGTTATATTGAATTAAACTAAAAATTCATTATTAATTAAGTTCAATTCAATATGCTATGTTAAATTAAACTTAATTTTATTTCAGGAGGGTAAATGATCTCTCGCCAAATGCAATCATTAGTAACACGTTTAGTTAAACAATTTCCAGCGATTTTGGTAACAGGGGCAAGGCAGGTAGGCAAATCAACACTGCTACAATATATCGGGCAAGATTATCAATATATTACTTTTGATGATCCTATGCTATTGCAACAAGCAAAAGATGAGTCTCGGCTGTTTTTCTTAAATCATCAGGGGAAGTTGATTTTAGACGAGGTGCAGTATGTGCCTGAAATTTTCTCTTTGTTAAAACTAGAAATTGACCGAAAACAGCACAACGGTTTGTTTTTGCTTTCTGGTTCACAAGCTTTTGAATTAATGCAAAATGTGAGTGAGACACTTGCCGGGCGTATTGCTATTTTAAAGTTGCAAGGGCTCTCTTTACGTGAAATTCTTGGAGTAAGTTTTAATCAACCTTTTGTGCCAAACAATGATTATTTGTTTGCTCGTGAAGAGGAATTAAAATCACCCGAAAATGTTTGGCAACTTATCCACAAAGGCGATATGCCCCGTTTATATGCACAAGAAACTGACTGGGAAATTTATTATCGCTCTTATGTTGCTACTTATATTGAGCGAGATGTTCGCCAATTAACCAATATTGCCAGCACGACAGATTTTACCCGTTTTATGGTGTCGATCGCCTCTCGTAGTGGCGAGCTGCTGAATTACAGCAATATCGCCCAAGAGGTTGGCGTATCGAATGAAACGATTAAACGTTGGGTAGCAATTTTACAAACTTCGGGCATTATTTATTTGTTGCAACCTTATCATAACAACCATTTGAAACGGGCTATAAAAACCCCAAAAGTCTATTTTTTAGATACGGGGTTAATGGCGTACTTAACTAAATGGCTTACCCCTGAAACTATTTCGAGTGGGGCGAAAAGCGGTCAGTTTTTTGAAACTTTTGTCGTAAGCCAAGTAATTAAATCCTTTAATAATCAAGGCATTGAACCACCTCTTTATTTTTATCGGGATACTAATCAAAAAGAGATTGATTTAATTATCGAATATGACCGCACACTTTATCCGGTGGAAATTAAAGTTACTGCAAGCCCAAATAAAAAAATGGCGAAAAGTTTTGATTTATTAAGTCCGCTTTCGCCTGAATGGACGCTCGGGCAGGGAGTGATAATTAACCAATATCCGACTAAACTTTATTTAAGTGAAAATTTAGTAGCATTACCACTGAGTTATTTATAGCTCATCGCTCTACAAGCGGTCGTTTTATGTTAGAATTTTTCCAAATTCAAAATAACAGGGAGAGAAAATATGTTTGATTCATTAGCGGTGCAATTTGTGGTTCTTTGGGCGGTTATTGACCCGGTTGGATCTGTTCCTGTTTATTTGGCGAAAACGATTGGTTTGCCGATTGAAGCACGTCGCAAAATTGCGTTAAATGCGGTACTCATTGCAGGGGGAATCTTAATTTTCTTCCTAATCGGCGGGCAGATTTTATTGGAGTCAATGCAAATTCCTCTACCTGCTTTCCAAGCTGCGGGTGGCTTAGTGCTTTTATTATTTGCTTTAACGATGATTTTTGGCGAAAGTAAGCCGGATCAAGAAATCAGAATGAGCAGTAATTTAAATGAATTAGCTGTTTATCCGTTAGCTGTTCCCTCTATTGCTTCTCCGGGGGCGATGATGGCAATCGTGCTACTTACCGACAATCACCGTTTTAGTATTAGTGATCAATTTATTACCGCTGGCATTATGATGCTTGTTTTAGCAATTACTTATTTATTATTGTTAGCTGCAAATAGAATTCAGCATTTAATTGGTAATGCAGGGGCGGCAATTATTAGCCGTGTGATGGGATTAATTTTAGCGGCAATTGCAGTGAATAATTTGCTTATTGGTGTGCGTGATTTCTTCGTGCAAGTTAGCTGATTTTTGAATAGGAATAGAATAAATTTATGGCTCTTTTACCTCTTGCAGATGCATTAGAGAATATGCTTTCTCGTTTGCCTGCTCCAACAATGATTGAATATTTACCATTAAATGAATGTGCAAACCGAGTGTTGGCGGAAGATATTTCCTCGCCTATTAATGTGCCTAATTTTGATAATTCAGCAATGGACGGTTATGCAGTACGCATTGCAGATTTAGAGCAAAATTTAACCTTAAAGGTAGCAGGAAAAGCCTTTGCAGGTAATCCGTTTAGTGGCGAACTCCAAGCAGGCGAATGTGTGCGTATTATGACGGGAGCCTTAATGCCAAAAGGTGTTGATGCCGTTGTAATGCAAGAGGAAACCACTTTAAATGCAGATGGCTCTGTAACTTTTAACAATATTCCAAAATTAGGTAGTAACATTCGTCGTATTGGGGATGATGTAAAGCAAGGTGCATTGGTATTGAAAAAAGGTTCGCTATTGAATGTAGCAAGTCTGCCATTGTTAGCTTCACTCGGCATTGCTTCTGTGCCTGTGTTTGCAAAATTGAAAGTGGCGATTCTTTCTACCGGCGATGAATTAACGTCGGTTGGAGAGTCTTTGAGTGAAGGGAAAATTTACGATACCAACCGTTTTGCAGTACGTTTAATGCTGGATAAACTCAACTGTAAGATTTTAGATTACGGTATTTTGCCGGATGATGAAACCTTATTTGAACAAACTTTTATTGATGCACAAGAAAAAGCTGATGTGGTGATTACTAGCGGTGGAGTATCGGTCGGCGAGGCAGATTTTACTAAAACAGTATTGGAGAAATTAGGCGAAATCGGCTTCTGGAAAATTGCAATGAAACCGGGCAAACCTTTCGCATTTGGTAAATTGGAAAAGGCGTGGTTCTTTGGTTTGCCGGGAAATCCGGTTTCCGCATTAGTAACCTTCTACCAATTAGTACAGCCTGCTTTAGCGAAATTATCAGGTTTATCAGCAGATAAAATTGCAAATCTTACGCAAAATTTAACCGCTTGTAGTGCCGAAAAATTGAAAAAAGCAGTTGGTCGTCAAGATTTCCAACGTGGCTATTACTACGCTAATCAGCAAGGCGGGCTGGAAGTTCGACCGATTGGCTCGCAAGGTTCACATATTTTTAGTGCTTTTAATGAAAGTAACTGTTTTATCGTGCTTGAAGCAGAGCGTGGCAATGTAGAGGCTGGGGAAAAGGTAACGATTCAGCCGTTTAATTCGTTACTCGGTTAGTTGAGGGGAGATATGGAACTGACTGATCACGAAACCCTTCGTTATAACCGCCAAATTATTCTCAAAAGTGTTGATTTTGACGGGCAGGAAAAATTAAAATCGAGCCGAATTTTAATTGTGGGCTTGGGCGGTTTAGGCTGTGCGGCGTCGCAATATCTTGCTTCAGCCGGGGTAGGGCATCTCACTTTGGTTGATTTTGATACAGTTTCACTTTCTAATTTGCAACGTCAAATTTTGCATACCGATGAAACCATTGGGTTGCCTAAAGTTGAATCGGCAAAAGTTCGTTTGTCAGCGATTAATCCAAATATTCAAATTGAAGTTATCAACCAAAAATGTAGCGATGAACAGTGGGCAGAACTCATTGCTAAAACAGATTTAGTGCTAGATTGTACCGATAATGTTACTGTTCGTAATCAACTGAACTTGCAATGTTTTAACCAAAAGCGACCGCTTGTATCAGGCTCGGCAATCCGTTTTGAGGGGCAAATTAGTGTATTTACTTATCAAGATAACGAGCCTTGCTATCAGTGTTTGAGTAGCTTATTTGGCGATGGCACATTGAGTTGTGTTGAAGCTGGCGTAATTGCTCCAATTGTTGGTGTCATTGGTAGTTTTCAAGCGTTAGAAGCGATAAAAGTGTTGCTGAATATTGGCAAAATATTATCGGGAAAATTGTTGATGATTGATGGTTTACATTTTTCAATACGAGAAATGGCATTGCTTAAGCAAAAAAACTGCTCTGTTTGTACCTCTAATTAAGTATTTTCAATACTAAGAGCGTAAATAAATGTAAATAATGAACGAATGTTCATTATTTTATTTGACGGCTAAAACGTTTTAGCCTATTATGCACACCGTTAATTCCTCCTTAGTTCAGTCGGTAGAACGGTGGACTGTTAATCCATATGTCGCAGGTTCGAGTCCCGCAGGAGGAGCCAAAGATTTTTTATTTTCTTTTGTTCTTGTTTTATTTGTCTCCTTTTATAAAACAGTAATTCAAACCTCCAGAATTAGAACAAAAGTTTTGCTCCGCTCACTTATTTGAGTGGAGCTTTTTTCTTTTGGGCTTTTAAAGCTCATCAAAGTATTCATTTCCCCACGTTTCTTCCGCTAATTTCAGTAAATTTGCAAAATCTTGGAAAGAAGGCACCGCTTGTTCTTCTTCAAGTTTGACTTGAGCGGTAATTAGCTTTTGCCTGAGCGATTCATACCATTCCAACAATGATAAGGAAAGTGGCGATTTTGCCCGCTTACCCAGCCAATAAAGCCCTTGAAAAGGGATAGAGATTGCAAAAATAGCCGTAATAACAGAATTAGCTACAACAGACTGTGTGGGATCGGTAAAAAAGTATTGCCATACTAAAGCAAAGCACGCAAAAGCAGGCATTACTTTAGAAGAAAATTTAACAAGGCGAATAATGTGATAATCAGGCATAAAATTTGCCAATTTTTTCTGATTAGGCAACGTGTTTAGATAGCGTTGCCCCGCTTCAAACAGGCTTAACATAGTTTTTCTCTTTCAATCTTTTCTTTTATTGTAGCTAACTTACTAAAATCTACAATAGGTTAATGCAGTTTGGGTTAACACTTGCTATACTTTACAACAAAGTGTTTACAACTTATTTGAAGGATATTTTATGCCAATTAAATTTGTGGATTTATTACAACAAAGTTGGAATTTTATGCGTAATCAGCAATCTTTCACACTGTTTGCGATAATGACTATTGTGGTGGTGCAGCTGGTATTTATTTTATTATTGCCAACTTCGCCGGAAATGGTTGCAAATCAGCAGCCACAACAAATTCAAATTGATAGCTCAAAATTATTAGCTATTTTAATGCCAACTGTTTTATTAGGAATTGCCAATTTATTTATGACAGTATTGATGATTTTAAACATTCAATCTATCAATAATGGCAACTATCAGCATTTTTTCCAAAATGCAGGTGGAGCATCAAAACACTTTTTACCTGTTTTAATGTTGCAATTTATTATGGTACTTCCTCTTTCGTTGGGGGCTTCTTTTGCGATGGCATCGCCTGAAACTGTGATTATTGCTTTGCCTATGCTAGTGGTTGGTTTTTATTTTTTCATTAAATTGTCGATCGTTATCTATGCATATTTATTGGAAAAACCACAGAAAACCTTATCAGAAAGTATTAAATTTACCTTCCAATTATCGCGTGGAAAAATGCTGCCATTAATTTTATTTTGTGTGATCTCTTATTTATTACCGGGAATGCTATCTCGATTATTTGCGGTTTTTGGTAATGATTTTGTCGGGGCACTAATTACCGTTGTTTTCAGTGCGGTAATTAATGTATTTATGGCAATTTTTAGTTTCCGCTTTTATCAAGTTTATCGCCAAATGCCGGCAAATTAATAGGAGATTAAATGAAACAATTACTTGAATTTATTCCGCTGATTCTGTTTTTTGTCTTTTACAAAATGGACGGCATTCAAATGGCATCAATTGTGTTAGTTGTGGCAACGATCGCACAAATGATAGTCTTAAAAGTGCTTTACGGTAAAATTGAAAAGCAACAACTTATTATGAGCGGAGCAGTGGTCTTTTTTGGTTTGCTCAGTGCTTATTTTAATGAAGTGAAATATTTACAATGGAAAGTTACCATCGTTTATTCACTTTTCGCTCTGGTGCTATTAGTAAGCCAATTTGTGTTTAAAGCACCGTTAATTAAAAAATTACTCGGTAAGGAAATTAATTTGCCGGAGCAAGTGTGGAATAAAATCAACTTCGGTTGGGCTATTTTCTTTATTATTTGTATGTTACTCAATATTTATATTAGCCAATATTTATCCGAAGATGTTTGGGTTGATTTTAAATCCTTTGGCATTATCGGATTAACATTGGTTGCAACAGTTATAACGGGTTTTGTACTTTACCCTTACCTAAAAGAGGCTGAAAAACAGGAAAAACAAGATGAAAAATAAACCTTATGAAAAAGATCCTGAGGGGAAACTGATTTTAAGAACGCTTGCAATGCCATCAGACACCAATGCTAATGGTGATATTTTTGGTGGTTGGATTATGTCGCAGATGGACTTAGGCGGTGCAATTTTAGCGAAAGAACTTGCGAAAGGCAGAGTTGTTACAGTAACAGTAGATAAAATGATTTTTCACAGACCAATCTCTGTCGGCGATGTGGTGTGTTGCTACGGCAAATTGATGCACGTTGGTCGTTCTTCAATGCAAGTAAAAGTTGAAGTGTTTATCAAGCAGGTTTATGAAGGCACGCGTGAACGTTTTCTGGTAACAGAAGCGTTATTTACTTATGTTGCTACTGATAAAGAAGGCAAGCCTCGAGCTGTGCCAAGAGAGAATAATCCGGAATTAGATGAAGCTTTATCATTAATTACCCCAACTACTACTGAACAAGGAGAATAGTATGTATTACGTCATTTTTGCACAAGATAATCCGAACACGTTGGAAAAACGTTTAGAAGTACGCCCTGCACATTTAGCTCGCTTAGAAAAATTGCAGGCTGAAAATCGTTTATTAATTGCCGGTCCTAACCCAACGGAAGATGGCACAGGCGTAACAGGTTCGACGGTTATTGCTGAATTCAGCTCTCTTGAAGAGGCTCAACAATGGGCAAGCCAAGACCCTTATGTTGATGCAGGTGTATATGGCGATGTGATTGTTAAGCCGTTTAAGAAAGTGTTTTAATTTTTTCTCCCCTCTTTAGCAAAGAGGGGAATGGATAAAACGTGCAATACCTATCCATTCCCAATTTTGAGCCTAAATTTATGCTTACCACTCTAATTTCCCAATCCCAACTTAATTTACCAGCCGATTTGCAAAATTCTGAGCAAATTCAACCGCTTGTTGTGGCGATGGCAATGTCTAATTTAGTTAAACAAACCTTGCAAAAACAGCCTGATTTACTGGAGCAATGGGTTCATTTTCCTCCAACGGTAGAGGAGTGTGGTAATTATGCCACTCGTTTAAATGAGCTTTTAGCAACGATTGAAAATGAGGAACAACTTAGCAGAGCATTACGACAATTTCGCCATCGTGAATTAGCTCGATTGAGCTTTTTGCAATCAAACAAACTTGCTACAGTTGAATTTGTATTTCAACACTTATCAGACTTAGCTGAAAGTCTGATTTTAACCGCAAGAGATTGGCTATTTAAAAAGTGTTGTGAAGAATATGGTATGCCAATGAATAGCTTGGGGGAAAAGCAAGAAATGCTGATTTTAGGAATGGGGAAACTTGGCGGAGGAGAGCTAAATTTTTCATCTGATATCGATCTCATCTTTATTTACCCTGATGCCGGCGAAACAGTGGGTGGACGTAAGCCGATTGAAAACAGCAAATTTTTTACCCGACTCGGTCAGCGTTTAATTAAAGCTCTTGATGATATTACCGCTGATGGCTTTGTATACCGTACTGATATGCGGCTTCGTCCTTTTGGCGACAGCGGAGCGTTAGTATTCAGTTTTGCCGCAATGGAGGATTACTACCAAGAGCAAGGGCGTGATTGGGAGCGTTATGCGATGATCAAAGCCAAAATTTTGGGCGAAGAGAGCCAAAATATCAATCATCGCTACTTAAAACAGATGCTACGACCTTTTGTTTATCGTCGTTATTTGGATTTTTCTGCAATCCAATCTCTACGTGAAATGAAGCAAAAAATCAGCCGTGAGGTGGTTCGTCGTAGTTTAACGGATAACATCAAACTTGGT
Source organism: Mannheimia indoligenes (assembly GCF_036880405.1). Lineage (NCBI taxonomy): Bacteria > Pseudomonadati > Pseudomonadota > Gammaproteobacteria > Pasteurellales > Pasteurellaceae > Mannheimia > Mannheimia indoligenes. The sequence continues at coordinate 135,255 of NZ_JBAJJM010000002.1, forward strand.
GCCGGTGGTATTCGGGAAGTAGAATTTATTGTACAAACCTTCCAGATGATTCGTGGCGGGCGAGATAAAATTTTACAGGAACGCAGCCTGTTAAAAGTACTCCCTCGCTTGAGTGAGCTGAATTTATTAACGCAATCACAGGTAGAAAAACTGCATAATGCCTATATTTTTTATCGTCAAGTGGAGAATGTACTACAAGCGATTGATGATAAACAAACGCAAACTTTACCGACAGATCTTGATGATCAAGCTCGTCTTATTTTTGCTTGTCGGAGCTATTGGCAGCAAGCCTTAAATAGCGAAGATAGCATTTTTATAGAACACCCATTTAGCGATTGGGTAGGATTTTTAGCGGTGTTAAGTTGCCACCAAAATGAGGTTCGCCACATTTTTAATGAATTGATTGGTGAGGAAGAAAATGAAGATGAAGCCTCTCCATTAAATGAAAAATTAGCCGAATGGAAAGATATTCTGAATTACAACATCTCATTAGAAGATTTGTCTGCCATATTAAAAAATTATCCTCGAGTCGCAGAAAGCGATTATGAGGCGATTTTCCACCATTTTTCCACCACTTTCCAAGATTGGGTAAAACGCCCGATTGGAGTAAGAGGGCGAGAAGTGCTTCGCAATTTAATGCCGAAAATCGCAGACAGCATTTTTGAGCGTGAGGATTATTTATTACTTTTACCTCGTTTGCTCAACATCGTAGATAAAATCACAACCCGTACAACCTATCTGGAATTGATGGTGGAGCGTGAACAGATCTTGCCACAGCTATTAACACTCTGTAGCAAATCGGTAATGATTGCCGAGCAAATTGCTCGCTACCCAATGTTGCTTGATGAACTGATAAGATACAATGGCTTAACCGAAGTGCTAGAGCTTGAGCAGTATCAATCTACCTTACAGGATTATTTAATCCGCATTCCAGAAGAAGATGAAGAAGCTTTGATTGATGGCTTACGTCAGTTTAAACAAACGCAGATTTTACGTATTGCCGCAGCCGATATTTTAGGTGTGCTACCCGTTATGAAGATCAGCGATCACCTTACTTACTTAGCACAAGCCATTATCAATGCGGTAGTGAATATGGCGTGGAAGCAGGTCAGCCGGCGTTTCGGTACACCTGAACATTTAGAGTCTGATGAAAAAGGCTTTGCGGTTATTGGCTATGGAAAATTAGGTGGGATTGAGCTGGGGTACAATTCAGATCTTGATCTGGTTTTTTTGCATAATGCTCCAGAAGATAGCCAAACGATTGGCGGTAAAAAGGAAATTTCAAGCCATCAGTTTTACTTAAAACTTGCTCAAAAAATTAACTCGATTTTTAACCTTAACACCAGTGCCGGCGTGTTATATGAAGTGGATATGCGACTTCGCCCGTCCGGTGAAGCAGGGCTTTTAGTCAGCACCTTTAATGCCTACGAACATTACCAACAAAATGAAGCTTGGACGTGGGAAAGTCAAGCCCTTGTGCGGGCAAGATGTGTGTTTGGGGCAGAGTATTTAAAGCAAGAGTTTGAACGCATCCGTCAATCTACCTTGGCATTACCTCGCACAAGCGGTCAATTACGCCAAGAAATTTGCGAAATGCGGGAGAAAATGTATCAGCACCTGAGTTCCCATTCGCAAGACAAATTCCATATCAAAACCGATCAGGGCGGCATTACTGACATTGAATTTATTGCTCAATATTTGGTGCTGGCTCACAGTAATGAAAATCCACAAATGGCGGTATGGTCTGATAACGTGCGGATTTTCGACAGTGCGGTGGAATGCGGCATTTTAAGTCTACAAGAGAGCGAGCAGCTCAAACATTGCTACACATCACTTCGCAACAAAATTCACCATTTAAACTTACTCCGCAAAGAAAATGTGGTTGAGGCAGCAGAATTTGTGGAAGAGAGGGAGTTTGTGAGAAAAATGTGGCAAGCATTATTGAACTAAATGGTAAAATTTTTCCAAAAAACAACCGCTTGTTAGGCTATAATAGCGATTAAAGAGGAGAATATGTATGGAATATCAATTTACGCATAGTATTCACGGGATTGTGGCAAAATGTTCAATGGATCACGAGGCATTTGCCCGTTGGTTGAATACGGAGATTACAGGCAATCCGAAAGAGTTGGAAACCATTTTTGCTGAAATTGAAAAGTGCAGAGCGGCTTTCCCAAATCATTATGAATGCGTATTTGAAGGACGTGAATACAGTATTTATTTTGATTATGATGAAGTGATGGCAAAAGCGAATAACTTAGATGCGGCTTTTGACGAAGAAGAAATGGAAGAAGGTTTTCAATTTTACAATGAAGAGAGTATTGCGTTTTGTGGCTTAGATGATTTTGAAAAATTCCTCAAAGCCTATCACCATTTTATGCAAACTTACCATTAATTGAAATCAACGCTATTAAGGCAAGATAATTCCTTGTAGAATAGCGTTTTATTAAAACTAGATGATGAAACAATTATGAGTCGTACGAAAAAAACACGCCGCATTACTGATATTATGCCGGCAAGAAAAACAGATAAACCAAAGCAACCAACCCCTAAATTAGGTGGTGGTAAAAATCGTAAATTAACCCGTTATGAGTTAGATGCTCAAGCTCGTGAGGAAAAGCGTAAACGCAAACATAAAGGTTTACCGACCGGTTCTCGTAATGCTGATCCGGCAGAGCAGAAAAAAGCGGTTGAGAAAGAAGTAAAAGATCCACGTATCGGCAGCCGTAAAAAAGTGCCGTTAATGGTGGAATTTGTTAATCAACCGGAAAAAGGGCGTACGATTAAGCCTGTTCCGGTTGAACCTGTAAAACCAACGCTTTCACCTGAGCAAGAGTTAGAGCAATTAGAAAATAATGAATGCTTAAATCAGCTATTAGATGATTTAGAAGCAGGCAAAACGTTATCGCTTGAAGATCAGAAATTTATGAATGAATGTTTAGACCGCATTGATGAATTAATGACGGAACTTGGCATTGAATTTGAAGATGAAGACGGTGATAACGGTGATGCGTTATTACGCCAATTTGAAACAATGGATATTAATAAATTCCGCTAACGGATAGCAAATTATGATGCTAAAAATATTCCTGATTGTACTAGCTATACTTATTCTGATTTCAATGGCTGGTTATGCAATCCATTTAATGCTTAAAGTCCGTTTACAAAAAAGACGTGAGCAAGAGTTGATTGAAGAAGCTAAACAATCACAAAAAGCCCGCTATCTACGTATTTTAGAAAGCATTGATGTGATTACCAGAGCAATGATTTCTGAACAATGCGATCTTTCCGAAGGCGTTTTACGTTTAAAGCCTCTGTTAGATGTATTGGGTAAAAAATTAAGCCACTATAATGCGATGTGGGCGTTATATGAAGTGGTGGAAAATATGCCGATTTTAGATGAACGTAAAAATTTAAAACGCAATGAACGAATGAAACTTGATTTAGAACGTGAGGCAAAGGAAGTTGAGCTTGAAGCCGAGATTAAAATCGAGTGCGAGCAATTATTAAAAGATATTGAAGAAATGAGAAAGGCAGTCTAATGTCGGAAATTATTTGGGATTTAGCCCTTATTCAAAAATATAACCATTCAGGTCCTCGTTACACCTCTTACCCAACGGCATTAGAGTTTAACGAAAATTATACTAATGATGATTTTATTGCAGCGGCTGCTCGTTATCCTGAGCGTCCGCTTTCGCTTTATGTACATATTCCGTTTTGTCATAAACTGTGCTATTTCTGTGGCTGTAATAAAGTGATTACCCGCCATCGCCATAAAGTTGAAATATATTTAGATTATTTAGAGCGTGAAATTAAAACCCGATCACCGCTATTTACAAATCGCTTGGTTACGCAAATTCACTGGGGCGGTGGTACTCCAACTTATTTAGATGAAGATCAATCTGCACGTTTGATGCAAATGCTGCGTACTCATTTTGAAATTAGCGAAGATGCTGAAATCAGTATCGAGATGGATCCGCGTGAAATTGAACTAGATATGTTAGATCACCTAAAAGCTATCGGTTTTAACCGAATTAGTATGGGGATTCAAGATTTCGACAAAGAAGTGCAACGCTTAGTAAACCGTGAGCAAGATGAAGAGTTTATTTTTGCGTTAATGAAGCGAGCAAAAGAACTCGGTTTTGTTTCGACCAATGTAGATTTAATTTACGGCTTACCGAAACAAAATGTTGAGAGCTTTATGTACACGTTACAACGTGTGGTAGAATTAAATCCGGATCGTATGAGTGTGTTTAACTACGCACACTTGCCAAGTCGTTTTGCAGCACAGGTTAAAATCAAAGAAGAGCTACTGCCGGCACCGGAAACAAAGCTTACGATCTTACAAAAATCGATCGAATTCTTAGGCGAAAACGGTTATAAATTTATCGGTATGGATCACTTTGCCAAACCTGATGATGAACTTGCGGTTGCCCAAGAAAAAGGGATTTTACACCGTAACTTCCAAGGCTATACAACACAAGAAGAGTGCGATTTGTTAGGTATGGGCGTTTCAGCAATCAGCTTATTGGGCGATACTTACGCTCAAAATCGCAAAGAGTTACAGCAATATTATGCTGATGTGGAAGAAAGTGGCATTGCTTTACATAAAGGTATTGCACTTACCCAAGATGACTGTATTCGCCGTGATGTGATTAAAGCCTTGATTTGTAATTTCAAATTAGATTTTGCAACTATTGAAAAGCAATACGGTATTGATTTTAAAGCCTATTTTGCTGAAGATCTGACTTTATTAGAGCCGTTAGCGGAAGATGAATTATTAACGATTAACGATGATGGCATTGTGGTGTTACCGCGTGGACGTTTGTTAATCCGTAATATTTGCTTATGTTTTGATGTATATTCAAGACAATTAGCGAGAAGACAGCAGTTTTCCCGTATTATCTAGTAGAACAAGCGGTTATTTTTTTAAGATTTTTTGCAAAATATAAAATAATCGGATTTGCAAGAAAACGTTCAAATTCAACCGCTTGTTCCCAATTCAGAAAGGAAAAATAATGAAACAGCGTTATAGCTTACTTTCTCTTGCTGTGATGGCAGCTTGTTATAGTAATTATGCAGTAGCTGATCTAAAGCAACAATGCTTGCTTGGTGTACCTCAATTTCAAGGTGAGGTAGTAGAAGGCGATCAGCTCAGAATGCCTGTTACCATTGAGTCTGACAGTGCGGTGATTAATCAGCCTCGTGATGCAACTTACACGGGTGATGTGAGTATTAAACAAGGCAATCGTTCAATTGTGGCTGATCAGGTTCGAGTGGAACAAGACGGCGAAAATGCCCGAATGGCATATTTGCAAGGCAATTTTAACTATCAAGACAATTTGATTCAAGCCACTGGAGCTGATGCTACTATTAATCTGCTTTCCAAAGATGCCAACTTAAGTAATGCTAACTATCAATTAGTCGGCAGACAAGGGCGAGGTACAGCAGAGTATGGTGAATTTGGGGATAGCAAACGTACGCTTAAAAATGCCAGCTTCACTTCTTGTTTACCCGATGACAATTCTTGGCAAATTGACGCGAATGAGATGATCCAACACGTTGATGAAGAGTATGCTGAAATGTGGCACGCTCGTTTCAAAGTCTTAGGTGTACCTGTTTTCTACTCACCTTATTTACAATTTCCGATTGGTGATCGTCGTCGCACTGGGTTACTTATTCCAAGTTTTGAGCGTTCAAGCAAAAATGGTTGGACTTACTCTCAACCATTTTACTGGAATATTGCACCGAATATGGATGCGACAATCACACCAACTTACTATTCCCGTCGTGGCTGGCAAGTTAGTCCGGAGTTTCGTTATCTAACCAAAATCGGTCAAGGCTTGGTGGCAACAGAGTATATGGCGAAAGATCGTCTCAGTGAATATCAACCGGAAAATGATGATCGTAAACGTTATTTGCTCCACTGGCGACACGCAATGAGTTTCTTAACTGATTGGCGTTTCTCGGTAGATTACACCAAAGTTAGCGATAGACGCTATTTCTCTGATTTTGATTCAGACTATGGTAACAGTACAGACGGCTACGCAACACAAAATTTTAGATTAGGTTATTACCAACCAAATTATAATTTATCGATTTCAGGTAAAAAATTCCAAACCTTTGATGAATTGGATATCGGACCTTACCGTGTACTTCCACAAATTGACTTTAATTACTACAAAAACGATTTAATTAAAGGTGGTGATTTCAAATTCTTCGCTCAAGCTGCTCGTTTTGAAAATGATAGTAAACTAATGCCAAAAGCGTGGCGTTTCCACGCTGAGCCAACGTTAAACTTTCCATTTGCAAACCGCTACGGTAGTTTGAATTTAGAAACTAAGTTATATGCAACTCATTATTTGCAAAGTAAAGGAAGTGAAAGTACAGAAGAGATCAAGAAAAGCGTAAGCCGAGTATTGCCTCAAATTAAGTTAGATTTCAAAACGGTTTTAGCATCAGATAAACAACTATTCTCCGGTTTTAATCAAACGATTGAGCCGAGATTGCAATATATTTATCGTCCATACAAAAATCAAAGCGATATTGGTTCTAAACGCCAGAAAAGTGTGAGTTTAGGTTATGATTCGGCACTATTGCAAAATGATTACTTCTCACTATTTAACGACCGCCGTTATAGTGGTTTAGACCGAATTTCATCGGCAAATTTAATTACAGCCGGTGGAACAACTCGCTTCTTTAACAATGAAACAGGAGAAGAGGTATTCAACTTTAGTTTAGGTCAAACCTATTATTTAAGCCCATCAAAAATTGATGATACATCGGATAATAGCACTGCTAAACGTTCTTCTTCGTGGGCGGCAGAATCTAACTGGAAATTCCATAAAAAGTGGAACTGGCACGGTAGTTATCAATATGACACTCGCTTAAATCAAACTTCTTTAGCGAATATGTCATTGCAATATAAACCGCAATCAGACAAATTGATTCAGCTTAACTATCGTTATGCAAGTAAAGATTATATCAATCAAAACTTAAATACGAATAGATATGGTCAATCTATCAAGCAAATTGGTGGGGTATTAGGTTGGGAAATAACGGATAAAGTATCGGTAATGACCAGTTATTATCACGATCTTGCTTTGAAGAAACCGGTTGAAGGGCAGCTTTCTCTGAATTACAACACTTGTTGTTGGGCAGCGAATGTCTACGTGGCTCGCCGCTTAGTTTCAACGCCTGTCGGTTCGCCTGATACGATTAACGATTTTTACTACGATAATAAATTCGGGATTAACTTTGAGTTACGTTTTGGCACAAGTTATAGCAATGGCGTATCGAGAATGTTAAAACGAGGCATTATTCCTTATACTGAACCTTACGGTATCAATTAAAAAAAAGCGAGAACATTGTTCTCGCTTTTTTATGCCAATATAAATCTCAGGGCACGAGATTGATTTGCTAGACACTGTGCTGTAGATTAACTTATCCTGAGTTTCATTCGAAAATCTGAACTATGCCTATTTTTACGCTTTCTTTTTCTTTAATTTGTCCCACATTTTATCTTCTTGTCCTCGCCATAAACGTTGAATATTGTCGTGGTGGCGGTAGACCAATAAACAACATACTAAGGCAACAGGGAAAGTAAATTGTGGCTCAAACCACCAAATATAAAACGGTACAAGTAGGGCAGTTAGCACTGCACTTAAAGATGAGTAGCCGGAAATCAAAAACACCAAAAGCCAAGTACAAATTGCTCCACCTGCAACAATAAAGCTCAACGCAGAAATTGCCCCAAATGCAGTGGCAACGCCTTTTCCGCCTTTAAATTGAAAGAAAACCGGGAAAATATGCCCCAGACAAACCGCTAATGCAATAAAACCAAGTTGTGAAGGAGATAAGCCAAAATAAATTCCCATTGCCACAGGTAATGTGCCTTTTAAAATATCGAATAAAAGCACGCCCAACGCCGCACTTTTACCCCCGATTCTAAGCACATTGGTTGCTCCGGCATTATGCGAACCGGTTTCTCTTGGGTCGGGCAAGCCTGCAAGTTTGCAGAAAATTACCGCACTTGAAATTGAGCCTAGCAAATAGGCAATCAAGATCAATAAATAGGGAATTAAAGTCATAAATTTTCCTGATTAAATTTATCTTGTGCTATATTTTACAGAAATTCTAAAAATATAACAGGACGAAAAATGAGTGATAAAGTGTTTATTCGAGAGTTAACTGCATTTGCTTCTATCGGGGCGTATGATTGGGAACATACTATTAAACAACGTCTGGTGTTTAATATTGATATGGCGTGGGATTTTTCCAAAGCCACAGAAACCGATGATGTGAAGTATTGCTTGAATTATGCAGAAGTGTCGGAAAAAGTGTTACATTTTGTAGAATCTCAACCGTTTAAATTGGTAGAAACCGTTGCCTATCAACTGGCAGAATTATTGCAAAAAGAGTACCAACTTTCTTGGGTTCGCATTGAATTGCATAAGCCTAAGGCGGTGGCTCAAGCAAGTAGTGTAGGTGTGATTGTAGAACGAGGTCATCAATGACCTCATCATCACTGAAATTAGGTTATTTTAGCTTAATTATTGCGACCCTTTTCTGGGGTGGAAATTTTGTATTAGGCAAAGTGTTAAGCGGCTCAGTTCAGCCTATTACATTAACCTATTTGCGGTGGTTACCGGCATTTTTAATTTTGGCTTTGCTCTTTTTTCGCCCGACTTTACGAGCTATACCTTTATTCAAACCTCGTTTAGGGGTAATGTGGGGGCTGGGGTTACTTGGGGTTATTTTGTTCCCTGCTACTTTATATGAAGGCTTAAAAACAACAACGGCACTCAATGCCAGCCTCTATTTAGCTATTTCGCCTGTTTTGGTATTGCTTTTAAACCGACTTGCTTTTAAAGAGCAAATTAGCCCGATTATTTTAACAGGTGCAATTATTAGCTTGCTCGGTGTACTGTGGCTATTAATGCAAGGGGAGCTTTCTCGTTTAGTCAACCTTTCAATTAATAAAGGTGATTTATGGGCGATTGCATCTACTGTAAGCTGGGCGGTTTATTGCTGTGTGATTCGGCTACGTCCGCAAGGCATCAGTAATACCGTATTTCTTACGGTATTGGTTGGATTAGCGGTTATCACTTTAACGCCTTTCTTTATTTATGAATATACAACAGAATCTGCAAAAAATTTAGCAAATTTGACCGCTTTACAATGGAGCGGAATAGGTTATTTAATTATTGGACCATCCATTCTCTCTTACGCTTTTTGGAATTTTGGTATTGCGATAGTAGGTTCAGCTAAAGGAACGGTAATGACTAACTTCACACCACTGTTTGCAGCCATTTTTAGTATCATTTTATTAAATGAAGCAGTCCATATTTACCATATTATTAGTGCCGTATTGATTACGGCAGGCATACTGATTTGTAGCTATAAAAAATATTAACCGGAGGTAGTAATATGTTTCGTACAGAAATTTTAGAACGTTTTGAACAATTAATAGCGGAGAAAAATTGTGAAATCACAAAAGCGGTAATTGAGCAACTTATCAGGCAAGATTTTCACGGACAGTTATCTTATGAAGTTGTTGATGAACTATGTGAAAAATTTAAACGTTCTCGCATTGAATTAGCCCTATTTTGTATTTCAATTGCCGCTTGCTATGCGGTTACGCCCGTCTCTCATTTTAATGTTGGAGCAGTAGCAGTTGGGAAACGTGGCGATTTCTATTTCGGGGCAAACCAAGAATTTTCGGGGGAATGTATGCAGCAATCGGTTCACGCAGAGCAGAGTGCGATTTCCCACGCGTGGCTTGCAGGCGAAACCTTGATTACAGATGTAGTGGTTAATTACACCCCTTGCGGACATTGCCGCCAATTTATGAATGAACTTAGTGGAGCTGAAAATCTAAAAGTACACTTGCCACACAGCCAAGATAATTTATTACATAGCTACTTGCCGGATAGTTTCGGACCAAAAGATTTAGGCATTGAAAAAGTCCTATTTGACAACCAACCACAACAGTTTGCAACTACAGGCGACAAATTACAACAAGCCGCCATTGCTGCTGCAAATACGTCTTACGCACCTTATAGCAAAGCCTTTAGTGGGATTGCATTACAAGTCGGCGAACGTATTATTTGTGGCAAATATGCTGAAAATGCGGCGTTCAATCCAACTTTTTTACCGTTACAAAGTGCATTGAATTATCGCCTATTTTTAGGATTAGCTGATGTGCCTGTTGAGCGAATTGTATTAGCCGAAGCAGAAGGCTCATTAAGTAGTAGGGCAATGACGAAAGCCTTAGCTAAATCCTTATTGGATTTAGACATTGAATATGTTCCACTACAAGCGGTCTGATTTTTAATTATTTTTGCGATTTAATCACTATTTTCTAAAGCGAGCAAAAATGCTTGCTTTTTTATTCTCTATCTTTTTGATTTAACGCATATTTTGGTGTTTTTTTACTAATGGCAAGTTGTAATTTTAGTTAAGATATTTCCCATAATATTAAAAATATAAGGATTTGAAATGAATAATGCACTCATTTTAGAACAAGTTAAAAAGAACCGACGTGATATGGCTATTTTTATAGCGGACGTTGTGCTTTTCTTTGTTTTACTAAACACATTACCTTTTGAGCCGGAGCCAACCAAAGGCTTAGCTCTTTTAGCTTTTGTTGCTATTTTATGGCTCACGGAAGCGGTTCACGTTACCATTACTGCTCTTTTTGTGCCTGTGTTGGCAATTGCATTGGGGGTGGTTACTTCAAAAGAGGCATTAAGTGCCTTTGCTGATCCAACTATCTTCTTATTCTTTGGAGGTTTTGCATTGGCTGCCGCATTGCATATCCAAAAAATTGACAAAATGATCGCAAATAAAATTATGGCTCTGGCAAAGGGAAAATTATTTGTTGCCGTACTTTATTTATTTGGCGTTACGGCTTTTTTGTCAATGTGGATGAGCAATACCGCAACGGCTGCGATGATGCTACCTCTTGCATTAGGCATTCTCAGTAAAATGGACAGAGAATCGGAACGCAATACTTATACTTTCGTATTACTTGGTATTGCGTATAGTGCAAGTATCGGCGGAATGGGGACTTTAGTCGGAAGCCCGCCAAATGCGATTGCAGCTTCCCAGCTACACCTTACATTTTCCGATTGGTTGATGTATGGCTTGCCGGTTATGTTGATTATTTTGCCATTAGTCATTTTTATTTTATATATCACTTTCAAGCCTAGATTTAATCAAGATTTTGAGTTTGAATTTGAACAAATTAACTTTAATCGTCAACGTGTTATTACGCTGAGCATTTTTCTTTTCATTGCGTGCTGTTGGGTGCTAAGTAGTGTGATTAATCCGCTTATTTCAAGCTTCTTAGGCTTAAAATCTAATATTGGCAACTTTGATAGTATTATTGCACTCGTTGCTTCCTTGCTATTGTGTGTAACAAAAGTAGTGAGTTGGCAACAAATTCAAGACAATACAGAATGGGGAATATTATTTCTCTTTGGTGGTGGGCTCACCTTGAGTGCCGTACTTAGCCATACAGGAGCAAGCCGAATTATGGCGGAAGGTATTATCTCTTTAATTGAAGGCAAACATTATTTTATTGTGTGCTTAATTATTGCTGCTTTTATTATCTGCTTAACGGAGTTTACTTCAAATACCGCAAGTGCAGCATTACTTGTGCCGATATTTATCTCTATTGCAGAGGCTTTAAATATCAACCCACTTGGATTTGCCTTAATTATTGGACTAGGGGCATCTTGTGCCTTTATGTTGCCTGTAGGAACACCACCTAATGCCATTGTTTACGGAACAGGTTTGGTTAGACAAAAAGATATGCTCAAGTCTTATAAAATCGACTTGCTTTGTATATTAGTGATTGCCGGAATTGGTTACTGGTTCTGGTTGTAAATGAAAATAGCCAAGTGATTACTTGGCTATTTTTTTATAAAAAGGGAATTACTTACCCCAAACTTCTTCTGCAATTTCTTTAATTAAGTTTAATTTCGCCCACTGTGCTTCTTCAGTTAAAATATTCCCTTCTTCGGTGGACGCAAAACCACATTGTGGCGATAAACATAATTGGTTAATCGGTACAATTTGAGCAGCTTCTTTAATACGTTCGATGATTGCATTTTTATCTTCCAAATCACCAAATTTCGAGGTAATTAAACCTAAAACCACTTGTTGATTTTTAATATGACGTAACGGCTCGAACGTACCTGCACGTTCGGTATCATATTCTAAGAAGAAACCATCAATACGGCATTTGCCAAATAATGTTTCAGCAACAGGACCATAACCACCTTCCGAGAACCAAGAAGAACGGAAGTTACCACGACAAATATGCATTGTAATAGACATATCGGCAGGTTTGGCATCAACAATACGATTTAATAAGGCAACATATTTTTCGGCTAAATCAGTTAAATCGAAACCTCTTGCCTCAAATTCTTTACGTTTGTCTTCGGCACAGAATTGTCCCCAGCTTGTATCATCTAGCTGTAGGTTGCGTAATCCCATTTCGTAGAATTTGTGCATTGCCTTAATATAAGCATTGGCAATATCATCATAAAGTTTTTGCTCGTCTTGATATTGTGGTAGTGGCTGGTAGTTTTCATCTCGCACACAGCAGATAACGTGCAACATTGTTGGAGCAGGAATAGTAAATTTAGTTGGATAATCGCCTGCTGCTTCTTTTAAAATGCGGTAAGCATCAATAAAAGAGTGATTGTCCGAGAAATCAATATCACCTATGATTTTTACGGTTTGACCCTTCGGCTTATGACCCGTGAAGTTTACATTAAAGACTTCTGTTTCTTTCCAATCCATACCGTCTAATTCAGCTAAGAAATCCAAATGCCACCAAGTACGGCTGAATTCCCCGTCAGAAACCGCTTTTACGCCGTGTTGTTTTTGTAAGTCAACTAGCTTTTTAACCTCTTGGCGAGTTACTTCTCTGAGTTCCTCACGGCTAATTTTTTGTTGGTTGAAATCTTCTCTCGCTTGCTTTAACGCATCAGTACGCAGAAAACTGCCTACAATATCATTGCGATAAGGGGCTTGGGTACGAATGGTTGCTTCCGGAAATAATTGGCTCATAAAATCACTCCTTGTAATTGTATTGTGTTATAAACACTGTTAATCATAGCAAAAAGAGCAATAAAAAGCCCTTCATTAACTTATGAAAATTAATGAAGGGCAGTATGAAAAATTTTACTATACAAGCGGTGATCTTTTGCAAATTTTTTGCAATTTTTAACCGCTTGTTAAAGGCTATTATTGCGTTGCCACAATAGTGCCGTCTTGGTAATCCACTGTTACAGGTTTATTCGGTAATAATTTACCGCTTAAAATCTGTTGAGCAAGCGGATTTTCAAGCTCTTGCTGAATCGCACGTTTAAGTGGTCTTGCTCCGAATAATGGGTCAAAACCGGCATTGCCGATATGATCTAACGCTGCATCTGTTACCGTTAGGCTATAACCACGTTCTGCCAAGCGAGTGATTAAGCGTTGTAGCTGAATTTTCGCAATTGAACGGATATGATCTTTTCCTAACGAGTGGAACATCACGGTTTCATCAATACGGTTGATAAACTCAGGGCGGAAATGGTGTCCAACAACTTCCATTACCATCTCTTTAACCGCATCATAGCCCTTATGTGCATTCTCTTGAATGAGATGTGAGCCTAAGTTTGAGGTCATAATTACAACGGTATTACGGAAATCCACCGTTCTGCCTTGCCCGTCCGTTAAACGTCCGTCATCTAACACTTGCAGTAAAATGTTAAACACATCAGGGTGGGCTTTTTCCACTTCATCAAGTAATACAACAGAATAAGGACGGCGGCGGACCGCTTCGGTTAAATACCCCCCTTCTTCATAACCAACATAGCCCGGAGGTGCTCCCACCAAGCGAGACACGCTGTGTTTTTCCATAAACTCAGACATATCAATACGCACCATTGCATCAGGGTCATCAAACAAGAAGTTGGCTAATGTTTTGCTCAATTCCGTTTTACCCACGCCGGTCGGACCTAAGAATAAAAACGAACCAATCGGTTTATTCGGATCAGAAAGCCCCGCACGGCTACGGCGAATGGCATTTGCCACTGCATCCACCGCTTCATTTTGACCGATAACACGAGCGTGCAATACGTCTTCCATACGAAGGAGTTTTTCTTTCTCGCCTTCCATCATTTTAGCAACAGGAATGCCCGTTGCTTTTGAAAGCACTTCGGCAATTTCTTCTTCGGTTACTTTGGTGCGAAGTAATTGCGTTTCTGCATTTTTTTCACCATTTTCGACCGCTTGTAACTGCTTTTCTAAGTTTGGAATCACGCCATATTGCAACTCAGACATCTTCTCGAAGTTGTTTTCACGGCGAGCTTGATCCATCGCAATGCGAGCGTTTTCCAACTCTTCTTTAATATGTTGCGTGCCAAGCAAGGCGGACTTTTCCGCTTTCCAAATTTCTTCTAGCTCGGAATATTCACGCTCTTTCGCTGCCATTTCTTCATCTAACTTCGCTAAACGTTGGCGGCTTGCCTCATCTTCCTCTTTTTGTAACGCTTGGCGTTCCAATTTGAGTTGAATAATGCGGCGTTCAAGCTTATCTAACGGCTCAGGTTTGGAATCAATTTCCATACGTAGGCTGGAGGCTGCTTCATCAATTAAATCAATCGCTTTGTCCGGCAACTGACGATCCGACACATAGCGGTGCGAAAGCGTTGCCGCCGCTACGATAGCTGGGTCGGTAATTTGCACGTGGTGGTGAATTTCATAACGCTCTTTCAATCCACGCAAAATCGCAATGGTATCTTCCACCGTTGGCTCGTCCACTAATACTTTTTGGAAACGGCGTTCAAGGGCGGCATCTTTTTCAATATATTGACGATATTCATCAAGGGTAGTTGCCCCTACGCAGTGTAATTCACCTCGTGCAAGGCTAGGTTTGAGCAAGTTGCCGGCGTCCATTGCACCGTCTGTTTTGCCTGCTCCCACCATTGTGTGAATTTCATCAATAAAGAGGATAACTTGTCCTTCTTCTTTGGCGAGTTCATTTAAAACCGCTTTTAAACGTTCTTCAAATTCGCCACGATATTTCGCCCCGGCAATTAATGCTCCCATATCAAGCGAAAGTACACGCTTGTTTTTCAAGCCTTCAGGCACTTCACCATTGACAATACGCTGTGCCAAGCCTTCCACAATCGCCGTTTTACCCACGCCCGGTTCGCCGATAAGCACTGGGTTATTTTTGGTACGGCGTTGTAATACTTGCACCGCACGGCGGATTTCTTCATCACGCCCGATAACAGGGTCTAATTTACCTGCTTTGGCTCGCTCGGTTAAATCAATGGTATATTTTTTCAATGCTTGACGGGTTTCTTCCGCATTTTGATTATTCACGTTTTCTCCTCCTCGAATTTGGCTAATTGCTTGTGTGAGTTTTTCTTTACTCAAGCCAAACTTTTTAAATAATTTACCCAAATCACCGTTATCTTCAACAGAGGCTAACACAAACAGTTCAGATGAAATAAAGCTATCACCAAATTGCTGTGCCAACTTGTCTGATTGATTTAACAATCTCACTAATTGCTGTGAAACCTGTGTATTACCGCCTTGAACTTGCGGCAAGCGGTCTAAAATGGCTTGCAATTCGCTAATCAAGGTCTGCACATTGATATTTAATGCCGTAAAGAGTGGGGCAACCGAACCGCCATCTTGTTTTAGTAACGCATACAGTAAATGAGCAGGTTCGATATAAGGGTTATCTTTTCCGACTGCAAGGGATTGCGATTCAGCTAACGCTTCTTGCAGTTTGGTTGTCATTTTTTCAAAATTCATATTTACTCCAGAATCTATTTATTTTTAATAATGAATTAAGCGATGTAATAAACGCTTAACCTTTCACGATGTTATAAATAGTGTTTGTCAAGCAGTTTTCAAGTAAAAATGTGAAAAAGATCACAAAAATAAATAAAATAACTCTCAATAAGTAGTTTAATGTTAAAAATTTGATAAATATCAATTCATTTTTATTTCACTTCATTTACACTCCTCCAAAGTTTACCTCGTTATAGGTAATCTGATTATTTTTGAGGAAATTAAAATGAAAAAAACAACTTTAGCAATTCTTTTAGGTAGCACTTTATTAGCAGGTTCAGCAATGGCACACCAAGCGGGCGATACAATGTTCCGTTTTGGTGCGGTACACGTGCAAGCAAATTCAGAATCTAACACTGTTACACCGGTTAAGATTGATTTAAAAGTGAAAAACAACACTCAATTAGGCTTAACTGCAACTTATATGTTAGCGGACAATGTGGGTATTGAATTATTAGGTGCAACACCGTTTTCTCACAAAATTAACGGTAAAGTGCCTGCATTAAACTTAGATTTAGGCAGAGTAGTAAGCTTAAAACAATTACCTCCAAGCCTTTATGCTCAATATTATTTCTTTGAGCCAACGGCGAAAGTAAAACCTTACGTTGGTGCAGGTATTAACTACACTCGCTTCTACCACGCTAAATCAGTTCACGCAGCAGTTACCAATTTAGATGTGAAAAAACACTCTTTCGCACCTGTGGCTAACTTAGGGGTAGATGTGAAATTAACTGACAACATCTACTTCAACGCAGCAGCGTGGTACACACGTATTAAAACCACAGCAAAATTTAAAGCGTTAGGGTTAGATCACGAAGTAAAAGTGAAACTTGACCCTGTTGTATTATTCGCAGGTTTCGGTGTGAAATTCTAATTCCCCTTTGATATTTAGCTAGAAAAGAGAGAGTGTTAATCTAACGATTAGCACTCTTTTTTATTTTACAAGCGGTCGTTTTGCGGAGAAAAAAGGCTAATAGATTAAATATTAATGATTTAGCCGATCTCCCCTCTTTAGCAAAGAGGGGCAGGGGGAGATTTGGCAGAATAAATAGACGGAGAATAGTATAAAATATACAAAAAATAACCTTATTTTAACCGCTTGCAAAAAAATTACCGCTTCCCAAAAAATTCAAGTAGAATTAATCCATTTAACAAACACAACATCAAAAATTTGGAGAAGATTATGCCTATTTTACGTTCTGCGACTTCTACACAAGGTCGTAATATGGCTGGGGCTCGTGCGTTATGGCGTGCCACCGGTATGAAAGAAAATGATTTCGGTAAACCGATTATTGCGGTGGTAAACTCCTTTACCCAATTTGTGCCGGGGCACGTTCACTTAAAAGATATGGGGCAATTAGTTGCAGCTGAAATTGAAAAAGCTGGTGGTGTGGCGAAAGAATTTAACACTATTGCGGTGGACGACGGCATCGCAATGGGGCACGGCGGAATGCTTTATTCCCTGCCAAGCCGTGATTTAATTGCCGATAGTGTGGAATATATGGTAAACGCTCACTGTGCCGATGCGATGGTCTGTATTTCCAACTGCGACAAAATCACACCGGGAATGTTAATGGCGGCAATGCGTTTGAATATTCCGACTATTTTCGTTTCAGGCGGACCAATGGAAGCAGGTAAAACCAAACTTTCCGATCAACTAATTCGTTTAGATTTAGTTGATGCAATGATCGAAAGTGCAGACCCAAATGTGTCTGATGAGCGTATTGATGCCATTGAAAAACACGCTTGCCCTACCTGCGGTTCTTGTTCAGGAATGTTTACTGCAAACTCAATGAACTGCTTAACCGAAGCCTTAGGTTTAAGTTTGCCGGGCAACGGTTCAATGCTTGCAACTCACGCAGACCGCAAAGAATTATTCCTAAAAGCAGGGCGTGAAATTGTCGAACTTTGCCGTAAATATTACCAAGAAGATGACGAAAGCGTGCTACCACGTTCGATTGCGAGTTTTGATGCCTTTGAAAACGCAATGAGTTTAGATATTGCAATGGGCGGTTCAAGTAATACGGTGCTTCACTTATTAGCAGCAGCACAAGAAGCCGGTGTGGATTTCAAAATGGCAGACATTGACCGCCTCTCTCGCGTTGTGCCGTGCTTAAGTAAAATTGCCCCAAATACCAATAAATACCATATGGAAGATGTGCACCGTGCAGGTGGTATTATGGGGTTATTGGGCGAGTTAGACCGTGCCGGTTTAATTCATCGCCACGTTAAAACCGTATTAGGATTGACGATTGAAGAGCAACTTAACCAATACGACATTATCCGCAACAAAGACGAAGAGTTACACAAATTCTTCCGTGCCGGACCGGCAGGTATCCGCACCACCAAAGCATTTTCGCAAGATTGCCGTTGGGATACGGTTGATGATGACCGTGAAAACGGCTGTATCCGCAACGTAGAAAATGCGGTAACTAAAGAAGGCGGTTTAGCCGTATTATTCGGTAACATTGCTGAAGATGGCTGTATTGTAAAAACCGCCGGCGTTGATGAATCCATTTGGAAATTCACCGGCGAAGCCATTGTGTTTGAAAGCCAAGAAGATGCAGTAGCCGGCATTCTAGGTGGAAAAGTAAAAGAAGGGCATATCGTAATTATTCGTTACGAAGGACCAAAAGGCGGACCGGGTATGCAAGAAATGCTTTATCCAACCAGCTACTTAAAATCAATGGGTTTAGGCAAAAAATGTGCGTTATTAACAGACGGACGATTCTCTGGCGGTACATCAGGTTTATCTATCGGACACGCTTCACCGGAAGCCGCTTCAGGCGGTGCAATTGCCTTAATTAACGATGGCGATACGGTTTCAATTGATATTCCAAACCGCTCAATCAATTTAATGATTTCAGACGAAGAATTGGCTGAACGCCGTAAAGAGATGGAAGCTCGTGGCGACAAAGCGTGGCAACCTGTTAATCGCAAACGTGAAGTGTCATTTGCATTAAAAGTGTTCGGGCATTTTGCCACCTCAGCGGATAAAGGTGCGGTGCGGGATAAATCGCTTTTAAAATAATTTAATACTCTGCATAACCTTACGTCGGGGCGTACAATGTACGCCCTGATTATTTCCAAAAATAGCACAGCTAATCTGCAAAAAAATAATGCTTTTTGACCGCTTGTTATCTACTTATAAGAGATTTCTAACCTAATTTATGCAAAGATTTAACCATAATTAAGAAGATTTACAAATCTTTAAAAAAGTATTGTTGTATTCATATCGTGAAGGCGTACAATATATCTCCAGTTTTTCTAAACTATTACATTAGAGTATGATTAAAAGAAATATAATTCTGTCAAGCAAGCAAGCAAGCAAGCAAGCAAGCAAGCAAGCAAGCAAGCAAGCAAGCAAATAATTGTACCTAAAATTTATCAATTCACTTGTAGCAGTAATAAAACGCTATAGGTGGATTTTTTTATTTGGAGACTTTAATAAATGAACAAAATCTACAAAGTTCTTTGGAATTGTGCTACTCAAACTTGGGTAGTAACCTCAGAAATCGGCAAGGCTCATAAAAAAACGAAAAGCCAAGTTGATAAAGTGAAATCGCCATCATTAATCGCATTAGCGGCGGTGGGTGGAGTGTTGCTTGGTTCGCAGGCAATGGCGGCTACGGCAATTTCTTACAACACAGGGTCCAGAAATGTAACTAGTGTTTATAATGGCACTGATAATTCTGTTTCCAATACTTATGCTGTCGCAGCAAAAACAGGTTCTATTGCAATTGGTGATGCAAACTCTACTGCAAATGCAGGGAATATCACTTGTGCCACTATGGCGGCTTCTATTGCTATTGGTATGGGTGCTAAGGCAGTTGCAACAGCTCCGACAGGTGATCAAAGTGGTAAAAGTTTAAATAGTTATTCTCAAGCCGTAGCGATTGGTCGTTCAGCACAAGCATTAGGCGATCAGTCTGTTGCATTAGGTGCAGACACCCGTGCATTAGGGCATTCATCTATTGCCATTGGTGGTGATGACTTAGACTCTGTTGCAGGTGTAACATATAGAGGTGGGGAGCACGCTTGGGCTAATGTACCATATACAGGCATTAATACATCTGCTATTGCCACCAAATTTAATACTTTAACCGGTGAGCATTTGGTTGATCTAGATAAAAGCTGGATAGGAAGAACACCGAATGATACTAGCCGAGCGATACAATACACAGGAACTAATGCAAGCCAAGCTGCGGTAGCTATCGGGGTTTCAGCTGTAGCTAAAGATTTAGCAACTTCATTCGGTACTCGTACTTATGCAACGACTATTGCAACAGCACTAGGTGTAGGTGCAAAAGCGGAAAAGGAAAACTCAGTTGCACTAGGGGCTGGTTCAACAACTAAACAGAATGCTACTGTAGAAGACACTGCAACAGTAAATGGTGTAACGTATAGCGGCTTTGCCGGTTCTAAAACAATCTCAGCTGGAGACCAAGTTTCGGTAGGTTCTGCAAACTATGAACGCCAAATCAAACACGTTGCGGCAGGTGCAATTAACGAAAATTCTACTGACGCAATCAACGGTTCACAGCTATACCAAATCGTACAACAAGGTGCGTGGGAATTACAAACAAGTGGTAATAAATTAGCAGATGTAAATTGGGGCGATAAAGTAAACTTTACCTCAGATGATGGTTCTGTAGTTATTACACCGAAAACTACAAAAGATTCAGTAGGACGTGAAGTTTCGACTATTGATCTAAAAGTTACACAAAAAGCAGGTGGAGAAAGTAGCTTCTTTGTTGATAACAATGATAATAGAAAAGATGAAGTTAAAAACCAAGATACTATTAACTTCAAAGACGGAGGCAATACTAAAGCAGTTGTAACCTCAAATGGTACTAAGACTGATGTTCAAGTGAATGTAACAGGCTTACCTGTTCAGTACACAGCTCCGGACGGCACACCGGTTGTTAAAGTTGGCGATAAATACTACAAAGTTGATGATAAAGGCAATCCAACAAACCAAGAAGTGCCTGCTAATCAGCTAGTAATCAACGCAACTAACCCAACAGCTGCTCCAAACCAAAAAGGTAATCCGGTAGCTATTAACAATGTAACGAGTAACTTAAAAAATGATGCTCCACAATCATTGTTAAACTTAACCAATCCAGCTGTTACAAATGACACCGTAGCAACCGTAGGCGATCTACGTAATATGGGCTGGATTGTTTCAACAACTACAGGCGACTACAAAGAAACAGTAAAAAATGCTAATCAAGTGAATTTTATTGGTGAAAACGGCGTAACTGTAACAGGTGCAACAGCAGATAATGTGCGTAACATCACTGTTAAAGGCACAAAAGTAGAAAGCAAAACGAATGATGACGGTTCATACACCATCACTATCACTAACCCTGATAACACAACCTCTACTATGACTGTGCGTAATGGCTTAAATGGTAAAGATGGTGCAGCAGGTGCTAAAGGCGAGAAAGGCGACCCGGGTGTTGCTGGTGCAAAAGGCGACAAGGGTGATGCAGGTGCAAAAGGCGACAAGGGTGATACAGGTGCTCAAGGTCCGGCAGGTAAAGATGGTCAATCTCCAACCGCTACCATCACTAGCAACCCAAATGGCACACATACTATTACTGTGAAAAACCCGGATGGTTCTAGCTCTACGGCTACTGTTAAAGACGGTGCTAAAGGCGACAAGGGCGATGCAGGTGCTAAAGGTGATAAAGGTGATGCGGGTGCTCAAGGTCCGGCAGGTAAAGATGGTACTAACGGTGTAGATGGTAAGAACGCAACTGCAACTGTAACCGACAATAAAGACGGTACGCATACTATTACTGTAACCAACCCGGACAATACCACAACTACAACCATTCTAAGAGATGGTGAGAAAGGTAAAGATGGTACTAACGGTGTAGATGGTAAGAACGCAACTGCAACTGTAACCGATAATAAAAACGGTACGCATACTATTACAGTAACTAACCCGGATGGTTCTACTACCACGACTACAGTGAAAGACGGTACAAATGGTAAAGATGGTACTAACGGTGTAGATGGTAAGAATGCAACTGCAACTGTAACCGATAATAAAAACGGTACGCATACTATTACAGTAACTAACCCGGATGGTTCAACCACAACGACGACTGTTAAAGACGGTGCGAAAGGTGATAAGGGTGATAATGGTAAAGACGGTCAATCTGCAACCGCTGAAGTAAAAGACAACGGCGACGGTTCTCACACCATTACAGTTAAAAACCCGGATGGTACAAGTTCAACCACTACAGTGAAGAACGGTA
>NZ_JBAJJM010000003.1:0-20250 GCF_036880405.1 Mannheimia indoligenes
AGGCAGAAAAAGCAAAAACAGAAGCGGAACGTTTAGCACAAGAAAAAGCAGAAAAGGCGAAAGCTGAAGCAGAACGTTTGGCGAAAGAAGCAGAAAAAGCAAAAATGGAAGCGGAACGTTTAGCTAAGGAAAAAGCAGAGAAAGAGAAAACGGAAGAGCAAAAAATTATTGATGCCAAAGGTGGAATTGATAATAAACCGATTGGGTTAAGTGAAATTCCTGTTATTAAGGAAGATGGGGGTAAAAAAGAGACTTACGGTAGTCTCTATAATCAGAAATATTCTGTTGTGAAAGCTCAAATGGTTAGAACAGGAGAAAATTTGAGCAATATGAATTCAAGCGTTGAAGTAAAAGGCTTAAAAACAACAGAAGAACAATTGCCCAAAGAGGGTAGTGCTGTTTATAACGGTAAAATATTCTCGCCTGAAGGTATTCAAGGACCAAGTGGCGGTGATTTAGTTTACAATGTTAATTTTACTAATCGTATAGGTTCAGGTAAAGTAGATAATATGCAAGGAACTCATATTGAGTTGAAGCAAGGTAATATTAATAATGGTACTATTGTTTCTACTGCCGAGCGTTATAATAATGGCTCTCTTATTACAAATGGAGAATACCAAGTAGAGTTCTTTGGACCAAAAGCAGAAGAAATTGGTGGTAAAATAGAATTTAAAGATGATATTGGTACTACAGAAAAATTTGGTATTAGTGGAACTAAAGCCAACTAAAATTTATTAATACTATTTAATAATTCTCCTTTACTCACAAATGCCGTTTACGTTTAAATTAAACGGCATTTCTTTCTAGATTATGAATAAAAAATTACTGCTATTACTCCTTTTCTCACCATTGGTGAAAGCGGAAACAATTGTTGAATTTGACCAAGATCAGAAAGAGTTTAATCACGACAGACAAGCGGTTGAATTTGACCAAGATCAGAAAGAGTTTAATCACGACAGACAAGCGGTTGAATTTGAACAAAAAATTGTAAAAAACACGCAAAAATCGACCGCTTACTTGCCTGATGAACAAGTAACAGAAAGTGTAGAACAACAAATTAACCAAGCGATCTTAACGCAAAATTGGGAAAAGCTTGAAATATTACTGACAGCGTATTCAATGCAACAGCAAGCAGATCCGCTTCTACTGGATTATGCTTCAGCGGCGTTAGCGTATGCTAAAAAAGATCATCGCTCGGCAATTTTTTACTATCAACAATTGCTCAAGAAACAACCTTCTTTTATTTATCCTCGATTTGATTTAGCCCTAATTCTAAAAGAAGATTTCCGCTACCGAGAGGCTCAGAAAGAATTTGAGCAACTGAAAACAACTGCTTCACATAATTTACACGCGACCATAAATAATGCATTGGAGCAAATGGCGGAAGAGGAACAGTGGAAGCCTGATTTCTATCTGCAATATACGCAAACCAATAATGTGAATAATGCGGCATCTTCGCCGATCGTGAACATAAATGGGCGAATTTTCCATAAAGCTGAGGAAAGTTTGCCTCAATCCGCTAAAGGATTTAGATATGGCGTTGGGCTAAGCAAAATGCAAAATGTGAGTGGCAATCACTTTATTGGAGCAGATTTGGCTTATAACGGAGTGTATTATTGGAATAATCAGGATTACAGCGAGCAAGTGTTGTCAATTACACCGAGCTATAGCTATAGAAAAGCTACTTACCGTATAGGTTTATCACCATTTATTGAACAAAATTGGCTAGGGAGTTCACGCGACAATTATCAATTTGGTGGCAGGGTTAATGTAATGAAACTCTTTGAGCGAGGGATGGTGTCCGGTTCATTCAGTCATACACAGAAACGCTATTTTGATACTGCCACCGCTGAGTATTATAACAGTTATCGCAATCAAGTAACGGTTGGAACACAATGGCAAGCGGTCAAAAATTGGCGATTTTTTGCAAATGTAATGGCAAACCGTGAAATTGCACGCGAAAAAGCTCAATCTTCTAATAAATGGTTGGCAACTATTGGGGTAATTCACCAAACGCAACGCTGGTCAAGCTCTGCAAGTGTGGGCTACGGCAAACGCTATTTTGCGGATAAACACTATTTATTTGACTACAAACGACAAGATAAAGAATACCAGGCGAATGTTGCAGTTTGGAATCAAAACTGGCATTGGAACGGTATTGTGCCGAAGTTAAATTTCCGCTACCAAAAAATAGACAGCAATATTGCAGATTTTTACTCTCGCAGTAATAAAGAAGTGTTTTTAACGGTAGAGAAGGTGTTTTAACCATAAGAAAATAAGGGCAAATAATGATTTGCCCTTATAAAATGTTAACGTATTGATTAAACGATATATTTCTTATAATTCAACTGCAACCATTGCAACCCGATAACTGCAATCACATTATCAATTTTACCTTCCTCAACCCATTGATAAGCCTGCTCACGGCTGACAACGTGGACTAAAATATCCTCATTTTCTTCTTCTAATAAACCGTGAACTTCGCCTGATTTGACTTTACTGCTATCAATCAAGCCAAGAAATAAATGTAAACGCTCAAGCTGTCCGCCGGGGCTGTCCCATACGCTAAGGGCGTGTTGCACTTCGCTTACTTCTAAGCCTGCTTCTTCTTTTGCTTCCCGAATAGCGACTTCAGCAGGTTCTTCATTGCCTTTATCAACCATACCAGCGACTAATTCTAATAACCAAGGCGATTTTTTCTGGGAAGAGTCATAAGCCCCAATACGCACTTGCTCAACCAGCACTACATTATCCAGTTTGGGATCATAAGCAATAAGTGCGGCTGCTTCGCCTTTAATGAGTAATTCACGCACCACATCGCCGCTCATTTCACCGGAAAAGAGCTTGTGGCGGAAAGTGATTTTTTGGAGTTCAAAATGCCCTTTGTAAACTGTCTCTTTGTTTACAATCTGCAAATCTTCATATTGATATTGGTTCATTTTGCCCCCTAGCTTCTTTGTAAACGATCGCTATGTACAAGATACAATGCAATAATCATTACTAAAATGGAAAGTGAGAAAAGTAGCGTGTGCATTGCATTTGAGTGATCGACAATAATCAATCTCACCATTGCGGTAATGCCGATATACAGAAAATATCGCAATGGGAAATGGTAGTTCGATTTAAAATATTTCACAATTAAGGCGAGAAACTCAAAATAGAGAAAGAAAATCACAATATGTTCAACCACTTGGAATTTCTCGCTGTTACCCAGTAATAACTCATACAGAGAATAGGCTTCAGCAAAAAGGGAATAAGAGAGCAAAATGCCGGCAACAAGTAAAGATGCATTCAGCACCCATTGAAAAATTTCTGACGCAATTTTTCCAAACGTGGAGTGGTGTTCTTCTAAAGATTTTTTAGGCATTCATTGTCCTTAATTAACATCATAAACAAGCGACTGGCATTCAACGGGCTGGAGCAGCCCATTGTGCCAATGGTATAACAAAGGCTCAGATAATAGCATATTTTCCGGTTGCTGATAGAAGTAGCTTAAATAGAATGGCAATTCACTGACAAAATGCAATTTACCTTTCGGGCAGTGAGCAGAAAAAATCCGTTTTTCAAGCGGAAGATGCCTTACTTCCGACAACTTCACAATTCCCACGCCTTGCGATTTTAAAATTGCCTCTCGCAAGCACCAGCTGAGATAAAAACGTTGCGAAAGGTTATTCAGCAACGGGCAATGTTCATCTAATAACATCGCTTGTTCCTCAACATTTGCATAGTGGCGAATAAGATCTGCATAACGCCGTTCTTTCTGTGGGTGTTCAATATCAATGCCTACTGCCAATTTTGCAAAAAAATGCGAAAAAATGACCGCTATCCAATCGCCCGAATGGCTGATATTAAAATCAATCTGTTCTGAATTGACAAAAGGTCTGCCGCTTTTAGTCTGTTGAATATGGTCTAACAACCTCAAATCCAAACTATATTTTTTAAACAGTTCGGTAAGTAAAAAATGAGCCGCACGGCGGCTCTGCCATTTCTGAATTTGCTTTTTATTTAAATTTTCAGGCATTGACGGGAAGTCAAAATCATTCGGCAAAACGGTTTGCCGATGAATAAAAGCAATTTCGATGTGGGGGATTGGATTTGCAAAATTTTCCATAAAAATGACCGCTTGTAGATTAGCGTTTAAATGCGAGCAACAGCACGCCTGCTGAAATCAGCCCAATGCCCGCCCACTCTTGCCCGTTTGGGCGTTCGCCAAGAAATATCACCGCAAAAAGAGTAACCAGCACAAGGCTGAATTTATCAACAGGTGCTACTTGAGAGGCATTTCCCATCTGGAGAGCTTTAAAATAAGCCAGCCAAGAAATACCTGTTGCGATGCCTGAGAGAATAAGAAATAACCAGTTCTTAGCGGTTATATGCTGCACAGGCTGCCATTTGCCTGTGTAGGTAAGAAAGGCAATTAACGCAATGATGATAACAATGGTACGAATAAAAGTGGCAAAATCGGAATTCATATTTTGCAAACCCACTTTAGCGAAAATCGCCGTGAGGGCGGCAAAAACAGCAGAAATTGATGCCCAATAGAACCATTCATTGCTCATAACAAATCCCTAACATTTTTGATGAAATTATATTCAAACAGATTGCTGAAATGTAACATATCTCTAGTTTATCAAATTTTCTATTTGATCTTACGGAAATCTTTGGTAAAAGATAAATTGTATGGAAAATGTATAAATCAATGAATAGGAGAATTTAAGTGGGAAGATTACTTTTACTTTTAAAATCGGAAGCAGCTGGGGGAATTTTGTTGCTGATTTTTGCGTTTGCGGCAATCATCTTAGCTAACTCATCGCTCAGTGATACTTATTTTGACTTCTTACAAACCAATGTCAGTTTTCAGTTTGGTACTTTTGCTTTAACCAAGCCGTTATTGTTGTGGATCAATGATGGATTAATGGCGGTTTTCTTCACGCTAGTGGGTTTAGAAGTGAAAAGAGAACTATTTGAAGGCTCGTTGTCGAGTTTAAGAAACGCAATATTTCCTGCGGTAGCGGCAATTGGTGGAATGGTTGTGCCGGCGTTGGTTTTCTGGTTCATTAATAAAGATTATCCACAATATCACTCAGGCTGGGCGATTCCAATGGCAACTGATATTGCTTTTGCTGTCGGCATTGTGGCATTACTCGGTGCACGTGTGCCTTTAGCTCTAAAAGTCTTTTTATTGGCATTAGCCATTATTGATGACTTAGGGGCAATTATTGTTATTGCTTTGTTCTATTCACAAGAAATCAGTGTGCAAGCCTTAACCATTGCAGGTATTGCGATTATAGGGCTGATTTTGCTTAATCGTTTCAAAGTGAGTTCACTGTGTGCCTATTTAGTGGTTGGCTTAGTGTTATGGACATCGGTCTTAAAATCAGGGGTTCACGCTACGTTAGCCGGGGTAATTATCGGTTTCTGCGTACCGCTAAAAGGTAAAAATGGCGAACGCCCGGCAGAGGAGTTAGAACATATTCTAATGCCTTGGTGCTCATTTATGATTTTACCTTTCTTCGCCTTTGCGAATGCAGGCGTTTCATTAGCCGGAATGGGTATGGAACAACTCACTTCACCATTACCATTAGGTATTGCGTTAGGTTTGATTATCGGTAAAACCGTTGGCGTGTTCGGCTTTAGTTACTTAGCGGTATTATTCCGTTTAGCAAGTTTGCCGCAGGGTGTGAATTTCAAACAAATTTTCGCTATTGCGGTGCTATGCGGTATTGGTTTTACAATGTCAATGTTTATTGCAAGCCTTGCCTTTGATGTAAGCGAAGCGGGGGAAGTTACTACTGCATTAGCTCGTTTGGGTATCTTATTAGGTTCTGCGGTATCGGCGATTTTAGGTTATGTGTTATTAAGAATGTTTACATCTTCAACATTGAGTAGATAGCTAGGTAACACTGATAAATAATACAAAAGTAAAGTTTATTGTAAATTTTGGCGAATATGCTGTTGATTTTACGCTTTAGGAAGGGAAATTTATAAAGTTATTAAAAATTTCTTGAGATTATAAAGTGAAAAAGTTAGGCGTATAGTACAAAATTTAGTATAATGAAAAAGAAAGTATTCTTATGAGATAAGCGGTTGTCAAAGCGTTTATTCGGAGTATTGTGCGGTTTTCGAATTATTTACAAAATAGCTTATTTCTTAAGTTAATAGAAATAAGCTATTTTTATGTCTTAAAGGGATTAAATTATGAATAAAATATTTAAGGTTATTTTTAACCGAACGACACAAAAAATGGAAGTTGTGTCTGAACTTGCTCGTTCACAAGGTAAGGCTACAGCTTCAACAGATGAGCGTGGTGGGAATCTGTTTTTAAATGCATTAAACAGCACATTGTTTACCGGTGGAGTGGCAGTATTAGCATTATCTGCTGTTTCGGCAGAGGCGGCGATTCACGTTGTCTCAACTACTCAAGGAGGAACCGGATATGTTACGACGGGACAATATCAAGGGGAAACAGGCGTAAATACTAACCCATATAACTACTATAACCCGGGAAGTCTATCTGTTGAGGATGCTGGTACTGTAAATGCAACTAATAGAATTCTGTATGATATCAGAGCATCAACCGGTATTGGCTTAGGTAAAGATACAAATGTTAAAGGGCGTAATAATGGCAGTAATGGTATTGCAATCGGCGACTATTCTCAAGCGACAGGTGGTTTATCTGTTGCGATTGGTGCGTCTTCAATATCGAGCGATATTGGCTCTGTTGCATTAGGTGTATCTTCACGTGCAGCAGGCTTTAACTCATTTGCTGCTCAGCGTCAGTCTGCCGCTATTGGTGATTATTCTGCGGCTATCGGTTCTTCCTCTTGGGCAAATAGTACAGCAAGCTTTGCAATCGGTGCTTCTGCAACCGCATTGGGCGAGCGTTCTTTTGCTATCGGTTCAGGGACACCACAAACTAAAGATGAAACAAGTCCTAATGAAGCGAGACGTAGTATTTATGACGGTCAAAATAATACCTATTCATACGGTAATGATGCTTTCGCTATTGGTACTAAAGCTAAAACGAATGGTAATAATGCTTTTGCTATCGGTACTAATGCCAATGCAGGAGGGTTTAAAGACGAAGCTTCTCAGGTAACAGAGCTTGGGAAGCTAAGAGTTGCTGATACAGCTAAATCAGCTGAGAATGCATTTGCTTTAGGTACGAATACTAAAGCAAATTCAAAAGATTCTGTAGCCTTTAGTACTAATGCTGAAGCAACCGGTGAAGGTGCAGTAGCATTTGGGGTGAAATCTGTTGCTAATGGTACAGGTGCGATTGCATTTGGTAATGTATCTAATACTACCGGTGCAAATGCAATCAGTATTGGTTGGAATGCAACTTCAACCGCAGAAAAAGTTATTGCAATTGGTGCACACTCAACTGCCACCAAAGATGGTGCAATGGCAATTGGTGAAACAGCGAAATCTACCGGTAATAATTCTGTTGCAATGGGTTACTATGCCAATGTGAGTGAGGCTAATGCGACGGCAGTGGGGGCGAAATCTAATGTAACAAAAGCCGGTGGTAGTGCTATTGGTTTTGAGGCTGAATCGACAGGAAATTATGCTACAGCCGTAGGTCATAAAGCTAAAGCTCGGGCAGAGTATTCTCTCTCGTTAGGCGATGAATCTAATGCAAGCGGTAAAAATTCGTCTGCAATTGGTAAAAGTGCAGAATCTAGCGGTAATTTTGCCATTGCCATTGGTAATGCTGATAGCACTGATATTGCTGGCACTAAAACCCAAGCAAGCGGTGTTCGAGCTATTGCAATGGGGACCACAGCCAGAGCAAATGCAAATGATACGATTGCGATTGGTACAAACACTAATATCAGTAAACAAGAATCAAGAGGCAGTATTGCGATTGGTAATGCAGCAGGTACGCAGGGGTTGAATAACTATGGTGTTGCGGGTACTACTGTTGATGCGACTGGCTATCGTCAATTAAGTGTTGCTCAAAATGTGGGTGCATTACAAGATACCATTGCGATCGGTACGAATTCACACGCTTATGGACACGACTCGATTGCAATTGGTACACGAGCTCAAGCCGTGTTTAATGACTCTGCTACATCACGCAATTCATTAAATAGCGGTGCTGTGGCAATCGGTTATCAAACTATTGCACAGGGCGATCAATCCGTTGCTTTAGGTTCTCGTGCTGAAGCTGTGAACCGTCAGGCAATGGCGTTGGGTAATGATTCTTTTGCTTCCGGTGTAGGAGCGATTGTAATCGGGGGAGATGATTCTTTACCACACGGTAGTGCAGCGGATGCCGGTTATCAACTTGATACAGGTTTCTTTGATGCAAATAATAAAAAATACCGCCAATCTGCCGCGACCGGTAATGGAGCAGTAGTTGTAGGTGTGCACAGCCAAGCATTAAGTCAAGGCTCAACCGCTATTGGTGTAGCAGCTACCGCAGGTGATAATGGCGAGACTAGAACAAAAGATAATGCAACAACAGCAACAACAGCAAAAGAAGCTACCGCTGTTGGTGCTAAATCACGTGCAAAATTAGAGCATACTACTGCAGTTGGTTATTCTGCTGAAGCATTAGGCGTAAATTCAACAACTGTAGGTGCAGAATCTAAAGCAAATTCTACTAATGCATTTGCAGGTGGTTATAAGGCAACTGCAGATGGTGCGAATGCAACCGCGATTGGTTCGTCTGCTAAAACTAATGGTGAAGAAGCTATTGCTATCGGTACATCAGTAAATGTGTCAGGAGCTCGTTCTGCTGCAATGGGTTATAACAACACCATTAATGCGACTGATACCTTTGTGTTAGGTTCAAATGTGAACGTAGGCACAACAGGTTCGGTTGTGTTGGGTGCGAATTCTACGGCAGCAGCAGCAAAAGGCGTTGATTCTGCGACAGTAGGTAAATTAACTTATAGTGGTTTTGCTGGTGATGAGGAGGTTGCTGAAGGGGATTATGTTAGCGTAGGCTCTGATGCGAATGAACGCCAAATTAAATTTGTTGCACCGGGTGAAATTTCAAAAACATCAACTGATGCAATTAATGGCTCACAACTTTATGCAACTAATGAAGTGATGAGTAATATTGCAAGTTCAGTTAATTCAACCTTTGGTGGCAATTCAGTATTGAACCCTAATGGTACGCTTACGTTTACTAATATTGGTGGTACAGGCAAAGACAATATTCACGATGCGATTAAAGCGGCTAGAACTAAAGTTGAATCCGGTACGAATGTAAATGTAGCAAGTAAAGCAGGCTCTGATGGTGAAACTGTTTATACAGTGAATGCTAACCATACTACCGTATCTACTCCTACAGGTAATAAGTATGTATCTGTTACTGAACAGAGTAAAGGTAACAATGTTACTAATTATGAAGTATCTTTAACAGCTGATGCTATTAAAGATTTTACCAAAGATGATAATACTATTACTGATGTAGTTGATGACAAGAAAGGCTATGTGAAAGTAGAAGAAGTTGTTCCTAATGGTCGTGAAGGTGATTATCACACTTATAAAGTAAGTTTAAGCGACAAGGCAATTGCTGATTTCACTAAAGATACCCACGTAACAGGTGGAACAGTAAATTATGATGAGCAAGGTAATGCAACTGCAACTTTGAACAAAAATGATGGTACAACCGCAGAGGTTACAGGTATTAAAAATAACTTCGTAACTTCTTCAGTAACAGATGCAGACGGTAAAAAAGCAACTTTAACTCGCAATGACGGTGGCAAAGTTGAGATTGACTTAAGCAAAACAGTTAAAACAGCTGTTGATGAAGCAACAGAAAAAGGCTTTGGCTTAAAAGCTCAAGATGGTAATACAGTTAAGAAGAACTTAGGTGAAGCTGTTGAAGTTGTAGGTGGTAATAATAACATCAACACAACTGTTGAAGGTGATAAAGTTAAAGTTAACTTAAATAACACTTTAAATTTAACTAATGGTGGTTCTGTAACTATTGGTGATACAAAAGTTGATGGCAATGGTTTAACTATCAACGGTGGTCCGAATGTTACTAAAAATGGCATTAACGCTGGAAGCAAAACTATCACTAATGTAGCTGATGGTGAAGTAAGTGCTACTTCTAAAGAAGCGGTTAATGGTTCACAATTACACGCAACTAACCAAAATGTTACGAACGTTTCAAATAGCGTAACGAAGTTAGATGAGTTTGTGAAAAAAGGCTTCAACATCACCGCAGATAAGGGTAATGAAGATAATGTTCAATTAGGTGAGAAAATTACTTATACCTCTACTGATAAAAACATTATTACGACTGTTAGCGATAACCAAATTGATTTTGTTTTAAATTCAACCCTAAAAATTGGTGGTAAAGATGGTGCACCCGGTATTGGTTTAGATGGTGCTAACGGCACTATTGGTTTAACTGGTCCAAAAGGTGATAATGGTGAATCTGCAACCGCAAATATTACCGTTAAAAATGGTAAGCCTGGCGTTGATGGTAAAGATGGCGAGACGAAAACTCGTATCGTTTACGATGGCGAAGAAGTTGCAACCCTTAATGATGGCTTAAAATTCGGTGCAAATACAGGTGCAGTTCACAATGCGAAATTAAATACGCAAGTGAATGTAAAAGGTGCTGAAGCAAACCAAGATTGGTCTAAATTCGATCAAGGTCAAAACATTATGACGCAGATTAACGGTAATAACATTACTGTTGCATTAGCGAAAGATGTAAACTTAACCGAAACAGGCTCTTTAACCATTGGGGGAACAACCGTTAATAAAGATGGTGTTACGATTAACAATACTAAAATCACTAATGACGGTGATAATGTTAAAGTTGGTGATAAAAATGGTAATGAAGTAAAAATCACTAATGTGAAAGATGGTGAGTTAAGTAACACCTCTAAAGATGCGGTTAATGGTTCACAGCTTTATGCAACTAACCAAAACGTAACTAACTTAAGCAATAAAGTTGCCGAAGGCTTCAATATTGATGCTGATAAGCGTGGTGAAGGCTTAGATAAAGCTGATAATGTTCAGTTGGGTGAAACGGTTAAATACACCTCAACAGATAAAAACATTATTACTACTGTAACTAATAATACTATCGACTTTGGTTTGGCAAATGAAATCACCGTAGGTGAGAAGGGTGAACCCGGTGTTGCTGGTAAAGATGGCAAAGATGGTAAAGTTGGTGTTAAAGGTGCAAATGGTTCAGCAGTTGTCCTTAACGGTAAAGATGGATCAATCGGCTTAAATGGTAAAGACGGTAAAGATGGTTTAACGTTCCAAGGTAAAGATGGCTCTGAAGGTGTTGATGGCACTAACGGTAAAGATGGTAAAAACGGATTACCGGGCGAAAATGGTAAAACTCGTATTGTTTATCAACCAACAGATAAAAATGGTACACCAGTAGGCACGCCTGAAGAAGTTGCTACCTTGAATGACGGCTTAATTTTTACCGGTAACAATGAAAAACTAAACCGCCATAAACTAAACACGGTTGTTAAGGTTGTAGGTGAAGGTGTTGATAAAGCCGCTTCAGAAACATTCTCCTCAGCAAAAGGCAATATCAATGTTGTAGCAAATGAGACTGATGAGCTTCAAATCCGGTTAAATAAAGATCTAGATTTAACGGATAAAGGTTCTGTGAAGACCGGTAACACAACAGTGAGTAACGATGGTGTAACTATTGCTAAGAAAGCAGATGCTGCTCCAACCAAGTCTGATGTTAAATTGACGCAAGATGGTTTAAGCAACGGTGGTAACCAAATCACTAATGTTGATAGCGGCTTAAAAGGCAAGGATGGTCAAGTTGTTAAACTCACGGATGCTACAGGCGATGTACTTAACAATGCGGTTAATGTAGGTGATTTGAAAAATACTGTTACTGAAGTAACAACAAATGCATTTGGTCTGAAAGACGAGAACGGCAAAGAGTTTAAACAAAACTTAGGCACAACAGCTCAGATCATCGGTGATAGCAACATTAAGACAGATGTTGTTGAAAAAGATGGTGAAAAAGCATTAAAAGTTAGCCTTGCGAATAACATTACTGTTGGTAAAGATGGTGAGCCGGGTAAAGTTGGTGTTGCCGGTAAAGACGGCAAAGACGGCGTTTCAATTAATGGAGACGACGGCAAAGATGGAAAACCAGGTGAAGCATCAGTTGTAGTTGGTCGTAACGGTAAAGACGGCGATAACGGTATTGACGGTAAAGTTGGCGTAAACGGTAAAGATGGCTCAGCAGTTGTTCTTAACGGTAAAGATGGATCAATCGGCTTAAATGGTAAAGACGGTAAAGATGGCTTAACCATTAAAGGTATAGAAGGTAAACCGGGTCTTGTTGGTAAAGATGGCTTACCAGGTAAAGATGGTGTTACTCGTATCCAATATCAGCCAACTAACCCGGATGGCTCATCAAAAGGTGAACCTGAGCAGGTTGCTACCTTAAATGATGGTTTGCATTTTAAAGGTGATAATGAACCGCTTGTATCTAAGAAATTAAATGAAACCTTAGAGATCGTTGGTGGAGCACCGGCAGATAAATTAACCAATAATAACATCGGCGTAAACAACAATGGCGGTAAGTTAGTTGTTCAGCTTGCTAAAGAGCTTAGCGATCTAAACAAAGCTACCTTTGTGCCTAAAGATGGTGAAGATGGTGCAACAACTGTTGTAGATAACAATGGTACGACTATTACACCTAAAGACGGGAAAAATGGTAAAGACGGTAATGTCGTATCATTAACCAAAGATGGTTTAAATAACGGCAACAATCAAATTGTTAATGTGAAGAGCGGTATTGATGGTGTGAAGGGGCAAGATGGTCAAGCAGTTAAATCTGTAAATGATTTAACAGAAGATCAACTTAAAGATGTAGGCACTAATGCAGCGAACATTAATGATGTGGCTAATGCAAGTAAAGATTTAATTGCTAAAGGCTTCAAGATTGATGCAGATAATCGTGATGGTTTAACAGAAGCTGACACAGTAGAACTTGGTCAAACTGTAGAATACCGTAGTGAGTCAGGTAACATTGTTACTACCGTAAGTAACAACAAGATCGATTTCGACTTAGCAGACAAAATCACTGTTGGTGGTTTAGGTAAAAACGGTAAAGATGGTGTTGATGGTAAGATTGGTGTTAAAGGTGCAGATGGTAAAGATGGTGTAACTATTACTCCGGATGCAATCGTATTCCACGGTAAAGATGGAGCAAATGGTCAAGACGGTAAACCAGGTCTAAGCATTTCAGGTGCAGAAGGTAAACCAGGTCTGGTTGGTGAAGACGGTAAACCAGGTAAAAATGGTGTTACTCGTATCCAATATCAGCCAACTGACCCGGATGGCTCACCAAAAGGCGAACCTGAGCAAGTTGCTACCTTAAATGATGGTTTACACTTCACAGGTAATAATTCAGATACATTAAACAGCCACAAGTTAAATACAATAGTAAATATTGTGGGTGAAGGTGTAGAGAAAGGTGCATCTGAAACATTTGTATCAGCAGCAGGTAACATTAATGTTAAAGCTGACGGTAAAGACAAATTAGAAATTCAACTTGCTAAAGATTTAAAAGATCTAAATAGTGCAACCTTTGGACCAAAAGATGGTGCAGATGCAGAGCCAACGACTGTAGTGGGTAGAGATGGTATTACTATCACTCCGGCGAAAGGTGAAAATGGTGAAGCGAAAGATCCGGTTAAGCTAACACAAAAAGGCTTAGATAACGGTAACAACCAGATTGTTAATGTGAAGAGTGGTATTGATGGTTTAGCAGGTAAAGATGGTATTAACGGTAAAGACGGTAAGCCAATCACGTCTGTAAATGATCTAACTAAAGAGCAACTAGAAAAGGTTGGTACAAACGGTGCAAACATCAATGATGTTGTAAATGCAAGCAATGATATTATTGAGAAGGGCTTTAGCATTGCAGCAGATAGAGGTGAAACCGATCACGTTAAACTTGGCGAAACTGTAACTTATACTTCAACAGATAAGAATATTATTACTACTGCGATCGGTGAAAATAAAATCGATTTTGCTTTAGCAAATACTCTATCAGTAGGTAAAGATGGTGAGCCAGGTAAACCAGGTGAAGCAGGTACAATCGGCGTTAAAGGTCAAGACGGCAAAGATGGTGTTTCAATTAAAGGTGATGATGGTAAAGATGGTGTACCAGGTGAAGCATCAGTTGTAGTTGGTCGTAACGGTAAAGACGGTGATAAAGGTATTGATGGTAAAGTTGGCGTAAACGGTAAAGATGGTTCATCTGTTGTATTAAACGGTAAAGACGGTTCTATCGGCTTAACTGGTCCGAAAGGTGCTGACGGCAAACCAGGTGCAAGTACCAATATTGCGGTTAAAGACGGTGCACAAGGCGTTGATGGCAACAAAGGTGAAAATGGCTTACCGGGTAAAAATGGTGAAACTCGTATCGTTTACAAAAATGGTGAGAAAGAAGAGCAAGTTGCTAACTTAAATGATGGCTTAATCTTCACTGGTAATAATGCGGATACACTAAATCGCCATAAACTCAATACGTTAGTGAAAGTACAAGGTGAGGGTGTTTCTAAAGAACAATCGAAAGACTTCAAGTCTGCGGCAGGCAATATCAATGTTGTCGCGAAAGAGGGCGATAAGCTTGAAATCCAACTTAACCGTGAGCTTAAAGATTTAACAAATGCGAAATTTGTTGAGTATAAACAAGGTGATGATGGTAAAGAGGTTGTTGATAACACTAAACCATCAACAGAAATTTCTAACAAAGGTATCACTATTACACCGGCAAATGGTGAAAATGGTGCAGGTGCTAAACCAGTCGCATTAACAGATAAAGGCTTAGATAACGGCAACAACCAAATCGTTAATGTGAAGAGCGGTATTGATGGTGTTGATGGCGTAGGTAAAGATGGGCAACCAATTACCTCTGTAAATGACTTAACGAAAGAGCAGTTAGATAAAGTAGGTACTAATGCAGCGAACATTAATGATGTACGTAATGCAACCGATGATGTGATCAATACCGGTTTTAACATCGCAGCAGATAATGGTGCTGATGATAATGTTAAATTGGGCGAAACTGTTAAGTATACATCAGATGATAAGAACATTATTACTACTGTACGTAACAATGAAATTGACTTCAGCTTAGCTGATAATATTTCTGTTGGTGGTAAAGCAGGTAAAGATGGTACACCGGGTAAAGATGGTTCTATCGGTGTGAAAGGTGCGGATGGTAAGGATGGTGTAACCATCAAACCTGAAGCAATCGTATTCCACGGCGTTGATGGCGTAAATGGAAAAGACGGTACGGATGGTAAAGATGGTGCAGCATCAATCAAAGTTGAGAAAGGTGCTAAAGGTCTTGCCGGCAACGACGGTAAAGATGGCGAGAGCAAAACTCGTATCGTTTACGAAAAACCAAACGGTGAGAAAGAAGAAGTTGCAACACTTAACGATGGCTTAAAATTTGTGGGTGATGATGGCAAAGAAATTGCTAAGAAACTAAACGAAACATTAAGCGTTACCGGTGGTGAGAAAGATGCAGCTAAACTTTCTGATAGCAATATCGGTGTTGTGAATTCTAAAGATGGCTTAGTGGTTAAACTAGCTAAAGATCTGAAAGATTTAGGCAGTGCAACATTTACTAAAGAAGGTGAGGGTGAGCCGAAAACTGTTGTAAATAATAACGGTATTGAGATTACGCCAACTAAAGATGGTAAAGATGCTGTTAAATTAACTGAAAATGGTTTAGATAACGGTAATAACCAAATTGTTAACGTGAAGAGCGGTATCGATGGTCTTGACGGTAAACCTGGTAAAGATAACCAACCTGTCAAATCTGTAAATGATTTAAGCGATGAGCAGTTAGACGAAGTAGGTAATAACGCTGCGAACATTAAAGATGTACGCAATGCAACTGATGGTTTAATTAACAAAGGCTTTAACATTACTGCGGATAATAAAGATCTTGCAAATGGTGCTGATAAAGACAATGTTAAATTAGGCGAAACAGTTAGCTATACTTCGACTGATAAAAACATCGTAACGACAGTGCGTGATAACGCTATTGACTTTGGTCTAGCTAACAATCTAACTGTTGGTAAAGACGGTAAAGATGGTAAGCCAGGTGAAGCAGGTTCAATCGGTGTTAAAGGTCAAGACGGAAAAGATGGTGTTTCAATCAAAGGTGATAACGGTGAGCCAGGAAAACCGGGTGAAGCAACAATCACTGTAGGTCGTAACGGAAAAGACGGTGCTGATGGCGATAATGGCATTGACGGTAAAGTTGGTGTGAACGGTAAAGACGGTTCAGCAGTTGTGCTTAACGGTAAAGATGGTTCAATCGGCTTGAACGGAAAAGACGGCAAAGATGGCTTAACGTTCAAATCATCTGAAGGTGCACAAGGTGTTGATGGTAAAGACGGTAAAGATGGTGAACCGGGTAAAACACGAATTGTTTACCAACCGACTGATAAAGACGGTAATCCTATCAAAGATGATGAAGGTAACCCGATTACAGAAGAGGTGGCAACACTTAACGATGGCTTAATCTTTGCAGGTAACAACGATAAGTTAAATCGCCATAAATTAAACAGTGTGGTGAACATTGTTGGTGAAGGTGTAACTAAAGATGCTGCGAAATCATTTGCTTCAGCTGCTGGTAACATTAACGTGAAAGCGGACGGTTCTAATGTATTAGAAATTCAGTTAAACCGTAATTTAAAAGACCTAGCTACAGCAAACTTTGTTGAATACAAAGAAGATGGTTCTGTAAATGCAGATGCACCGAAAACAGTTGTAAACAACAATGGTGTAACGGTAACACCGAAAGACGGAAAAGATGGTAAAGACGGTAATGTAGTATCGTTAACCAAAGATGGTCTAAATAATGGTGGTAACCAAATCGTTAATGTGAAGAGCGGTATTAATGGCTTAAATGGTCAAAATGGTAAAGATGGTCAGCCAATTACTTCGGTAAATGACTTAACACCAGATCAATTAAAAGAAGTTGGTACTAATGGAGCGAACATTAATGATGTTGTAAATGCAAGCAACGATATTATCGAGAAAGGCTTTAGCATTGCAGCGGATAATGGTGAAACTGATCACGTTAAACTGGGTGAAACTGTTAAGTACACCTCTAAAGACAAAAACATCATCACAACGGTAAGTGATAATGTGATTGACTTTGCGTTAAATAACGATTTAACCGTTGGTGGTCCAGGTAAAGATGGTCAAGCAGGCAAAGATGGTTCAATCGGCGTTAAAGGTGCAGATGGTACAGCCGGTGTTACTTTAAATGGTAAAGACGGTTCTATCGGCTTAACAGGTCCTAAAGGTGCTGATGGTAAAGGTGCAAGTGCAACCATCTCTGTAAAAGACGGTGCTAAAGGTCTTGACGGCAACGACGGTAAAGATGGTGAAAGCAAAACCCGTATCGTTTATGAAAAACCAAACGGCGATAAAGAAGAAGTTGCTACACTTAACGATGGTTTAAGATTCGTAGGTGATGACGGCAAAGTTATCGATAAGAAACTAAATGAAACTTTACAAATTTCAGGCGGCGATACAGATTTAGATGATTTATCTGATGATAATATCGGTGTGGTGAATAAAAATGGTAAGTTAGTGGTTAAATTAGCGAAAAACATTGACTTAACAGATGAAGGTTCAATTACAATCGGTGATACGTTTATTGATACGAATGCTGTTGGTGTAGGCGATTCAGCATTAACTGGTGATAGCCTAACGGTTGGTGGTGATAATGCGATTACTGTTGATGGTAATAAAGGCACAATTGGTGGCTTAACGAATAGGACATTTGATCCAAACAACTTCACAAGCGGTCAAGCAGCAACAGAAGACCAATTGAAACAGGTTTATGATGTAGCTAACTCCGGTTGGGATATCGCAGCAAATGGTCAAAACACTACAAATGTTGGGCCGAAAGGTAAAGTTTCATTTAATAATGAAGATGGCAATATCATCATTACCAAAGAAACGACCGATAACAATGTAACCTTTGCATTAAATAACGATTTAACTATCGGTGGTCCGGGTAAAGATGGTAAACCTGGTAAAGATGGTGCAATCGGTGTGAAAGGTGCAGATGGTAAAACAGGTGTAACCTTAAACGGTAAAGATGGCACAATCGGTATCAACGGTAAAGATGGTTCAAACGGTACAATGACCTTTGAACAAGGTAAACCGGGTGTTGATGGTAAAGATGGCGAAACGAAAACCCGTATCGTTTATGAAACCAAAGACAAAGACGGCAACCCTGTTAAAGAAGAAGTTGCAACCTTGAACGATGGCTTAAAATTCGTTGGTGATGATGGTAAAGTAATTACTAAGAAACTAAACGAAACTTTAAGCATCACCGGTGGTGAGAAAGATGCCACTAAATTAT
The DNA here is from genome assembly GCF_036880405.1 of Mannheimia indoligenes. Classification (NCBI taxonomy): domain Bacteria; kingdom Pseudomonadati; phylum Pseudomonadota; class Gammaproteobacteria; order Pasteurellales; family Pasteurellaceae; genus Mannheimia; species Mannheimia indoligenes. The sequence goes on from NZ_JBAJJM010000003.1 coordinate 18,374, forward strand.
CTGATGCTAATAATATCGGTGTAGTAAATAACAACGGTACTTTAACCGTTAAATTAGCGAAAGATATTGATTTAACGAAAGATGGCTCTGTTACTATTGGTAATACTACGGTAAATAATGATGGTTTAACTATCAAAGATGGTCCAAGTGTAACCAAAGACGGTATTAGTGCAGGCGATAAGAAAATCACTAATGTTCAAGACGGTGAAATTTCTTCAACCAGCAAAGATGCGGTAAACGGTAGCCAGTTATATCAAGTGCAACAAGTTGCTAACGCAGGTTGGAACTTAACAGCAAATGGTAAAGATAAAGGCAACGTTAAACCGGGTGCAACGGTTGATCTGAACAACAAGGACGGTAACATTGTTATTACTAAAGAAGGTAATAATGTAACCTTCGGCTTGAACAATGACTTAACAATCGGTGGTAAAGACGGTAAAGACGGTCAAATCGGTGTTGCTGGTAAAGACGGTAAAGATGGTGTAACCATTAAAGGCGACGGTACTATCGTTGCAGGTCGTGATGGTCAAGATGGTGTTGATGGATCTATCGGTGCAACCGGTAAGGACGGAGCATCAGTTGTATTAAACGGCAAAGATGGTTCTATCGGCTTAACCGGTCCGAAAGGTACTGACGGCAAACCGGGTGCAAGTGCAAATATTACAGTGAAAGACGGTGCTGAAGGTGTTGATGGCACAAACGGTAAAGATGGATTACCGGGTGAAAACGGTAAAACTCGTATCGTTTATGAAACCATAGACAAAGACGGCAAGCCTGTAACAGAACAAGTCGCAACGTTAAATGATGGTTTGATTTTCTCAGGTAACAATGAAGAGACTAAGAACCGCCAGAAACTGAATACTGAAGTTAAAGTGAAAGGTGAAGGTGTGGATAAAGCCGCTTCTGAAAACTTTAAGTCAGCATCAGGCAACATCAACGTGAAAGCAAATGGTACTGATACATTAGAAATACAATTAGCGAAAGTAATTGATTTAACGGAAGATGGTTCTGTAACAACCGGTAACACAACCGTAAACAACAACGGTTTAACCATTAAAGACGGTCCAAGTGTAACTAAAGGCGGTATCGATGCAAAAGATACGAAGATTACTAACGTTAAAGATGGTGATGTAACGGCAACAAGTAAAGATGCTGTGAATGGTAGTCAGTTATACAATGCAATCGAGAATGCAGGTTGGGATCTCACTGTTGATGGTAATGTTGCAGCGGATTCTGAAGAGGGATCTAAACGTGTTAATAACAATGGTAAAGTTGCTGTGAAAGGTGGCAAAAACATCGTAGTTTCACGTAAAGGCTCAACGGTTGAAGTTGCGACTTCAGACAATCCTGAATTTGATTCAGTAAAAGTTGGTGGTACAACTATCAGATCAACAGTTGCTAAAGATGGTGTTAATGAACTTAACATTGCAGGTAGCAACAATGCTCCAACACGTATCACAAATGTAGCAGAAGGTGTGAAAGGTACTGATGCTGTAAATGTGAATCAGTTGAAAGGTGCAGAAAACCGTCTGAACAATCGCATTAACAACGTAGATAAAGATTTACGTGCGGGTATTGCTGGTGCACTAGCAGCTGGAAACTTATACCATGTAACACAACCTGGTAAATCAATGGTTTCTGCTGGTGTGGGTACTTATCGTGGTCAAGGTGCTATGGCTGTAGGTTACTCTCGTTTATCTGATAATGGTAAAGTGGGTATTAAATTCAGCGTTAACTCAAACAGCCGCGGGCACGCAGGTGCTGCTGCAAGCGTAGGTTACCAATGGTAATAAGCGTTAGCTAACTGATAACAAAGCCCTTCTCGAAAGAGAAGGGCTTTATTTTTGCGTATAGATAAGAAAACAAGCGGTTATTTT